>JAGBBH010000015.1 GCA_017938505.1 Clostridia bacterium
CAAGAAGAACTCCTTTTGGGATTCTTGCACCAAGGTCGGTGAATTTCTTTGGATTTTTCAAGAATTCAACAATTTCTTGCAATTCTGCTTTTTCTTCGTCCATTCCAGCAATGTCAGAGAATCTAACTTTTGACATTTGATAGGTTTTAACTTTTGTTTTGCCAAAATTCATTGCCCCCTTATTTGCACCTGACATCATCTTAAACAACATAAAGAACATAAAGATTGCAAAGCACACATAAAGAATTGGAACTAAAATGTCCCAAAAGTTAATTCCCGTTGGAATGTAAATTGGATCTACACCATTTGCCTTACAGTCTTTAACAAGGTCGGCGATATAGTCATCAGCCCCTGAAGCGTCATATTCAAAATAATAATCCGAATATGAAGGAGCTTGATTTGGTTTATATTTTGAGCCTTCAACCAAAATATACCCTTTTCCATTTTTATAGAACAAGAATTCTGCCTTTTGCGTTGTTCCGTCTTCGTCAACAAACTCGCCTGCTACAAGTTTATCAACATCTCCAAGGCTGAGTTGATACCCATTGTTTCCAAAATCAATAAAAAGCAATGAAAACAAAAGAGCAACAACAAGGAAGACAACAAGATAAGAAATCTTGAAACCGTTTTGTTTTTTATCGTTCATTTTTATCTCCTTAAGATATTATACTCACTTATTTTAACACAAAGAAAAAAATAAAACAACAAAACAGCAAGATTTGCAAAAAATTTATGTCAAATAAAGAAGAATTATTTTGAAAAAATGTTAACACCCACCTTAAAAACAATGTGATTAAGATAATTTTCTTTGTCTTCAAGCGAATTTAAAAATTTTTTGAATTGTTTTGGATTTGAATTGTGCATAATGGTGTAGATGTCAACAATATCTGTTTGATTATCACGCATAATTTCAATTGCCTCTGCAACATATTCTTTAATCTTTTGCTTTAAGGCATTAACCACGACATCAGAAAGAACAAAAACTTCAATATTATTCTCTTTCAATCCTCCTTGATTGTCAACCTCCACAAGCATCAAAGTGAGGTCAAAATTAAATATAAACACCGGCACTCCGTTTTGATAAACAACTTTATATTTCAAATTTTTATCAACAATGTCAAAAGATAGGTTTGCATCTTTATAATTTTCATCAGAGACATTTTCAACATTAACCGTTCCCGTTGTATATTTTCCATTCAACAAATTAATTCGTTTCATTTGCACGCCAGAAAGCAAAATTTTTGTTTTTCCATTTTTAAAGACAAGAGTATCTCCATTGTTAATAATTCCGGTCTCTTTCTCTGCATTTGAGTTTTGCGAAGACTCTGTCGATTGACCGCTTCCCCCTCCCGAAGATGAACCTGTCAAACTGCCTATAGAATTTTGGTTTTCGCTTTCTTTTTCAATCCTTAAAAAAGGAACATAACTTGTTTTTGTTGGTCCAAAATACCCCTTAAAAAAAGTTTCAAATGATGCATCTGTTGCGTAAATATAATTTGCATTAAAGTTTATAAGTTCACTCAACTTGATAGAACTTTGACTGTGAATTTGTTGAATAACATTTAAAAACTCTTTTGCAGAAGAATCTGTAACAACCAGTTTTGTGCTTGTTTCCAAATTGTTATTTCTAATAAAAAAATCCAAACCATTCGTAATTTCTTGTTTTAGCAGTTTTTCATTCAAAATTACAATCTTCACATGCGAAAGTCCAACTTGTCTGCCAATCTTTAAACCAGCAAAATCCATTGCCTTGGCAATGTTCATTCCTTTAGAAGAAACAACCTTATAGGTTTCAGTAAAGGTCTGCTCCGCAATAGGCATAAAAGTCAATAGGGAAACTTCATACTTATAATCTTGGCTATCTTCAAATGGACCGACTTCACCACCAACTAAAGATACAATGCCTGACGAACTTATACCGTCCTCTCTTTCACCGCTTTCAGAAGAAGAATTGTTTACAGATTTTTCTCCTCCAGCAGAAGACAGTCCTTCTCCCGCTGCCGCGCTTTCACTTCCCGAAGAACTTCCGTCATCAACAACATCAATTCCAATTGCAGTTACAATCGCATAACGATTTATTTCTGCTGGCTGACCGAGTGCGGAAAGTCCATAAGAAAATGACACATAGACAAAAACAATGAGCATAGGAGTTGCAAAAAAATAGTTTAAAATCTTTTTCATCACTCATCACCCCTCTTTCTCTTGCAGAACAACAGCCACAAAATAAAGAATGGAAAAATTAAAAAAGAAACAATAGTAAAAAAGGGCAAATACGCCTCACCATAAGCAACAGTTTTGCTCAAATTTTTAACAACAAAATTAACAATCAGCACAAACACAAAATCGAATGTCAATACGCCATAAACACTTTTAAGGTTACAAAAAATCGTATCAAATGAAGTGGTAAAAATTTTCATATAAATTGCCAGATGAAAATATGTGAATGTAATCAACACAATCATAGATAGCAAATCAATTCTTCCAAGACCTCCATATTCTTTAATGTAGCTCATAAGTTCAAAATAGGCAAAAGGGTGCAAAAATGCAGTATAAGCATAGGATATAAGCGAAATAACAATAATTGCGATAACAGAAAAAACACCAATGCCAGTCAAGGCAAAGAAACCTTTCCATTGCCCTTTCTTAATTTCAATTCTGTCAAAGAAAACAAAAAGAAAGATAGCATCTCCAAAAGCAGAGATATGCCTCAAACATGCCATCAAGAAACTTCCTGCTGAAGATGTAAAAAACAAAGGCATTGTTTCAATTCCAGAAGCACCAACCAAAATGGAGAACAGTGTTACCGCCAAAATTGCAGGAAAAAAGAGTTGCAGAGTTCTACCAAGCACTCTCAGCCCACACAAAGACAAATGATTAACAATGACAATAATACAAAAAAGATAAGGAAGCGTTCCCGTGTCGATATAAATGACATTCTTGAAGAACATATAAGTAACATTGTAAAGCAAAATCGCTTTTCCCAGAAAAAAAACCATAATGAGCAAATAAAGCACAAAGCAAACACTTTTTCCAAAATGGTTTTTGATTAGTGTTGCAAAAGAAACTTCTGGGAACTTTTTTTTGAGTTTATAGAACAAAAAAATCAACCCTACCTCAAATGCAAAAAGGACAAAAGGCACAAAAATTGCTTCTGTTTTCGTATCTTCATATAACAATGATGGCAAAATAAGAATTTTGTTTGCAAACATCAAAACAAACAGCATAATCCCCGCCTGTATGCCCGTAATCGTTCTGTCTTTCTTAATCATTTTGTTCTGTCCTTGTTAAAGTTTTTAAAAGATTTCGGTCTTTTTGTCATACTGCTTATCGGAACCTTGACAAGTCCATCTTTATTGTCTGAAAAGATAAATGGCGAAAATGGTGCAAGATATGGCGTGCCATAATTTTCAATGCTGTTTGCATAGGCAAGAAAATATATCGCACTTCCAATAATCCCCAAAATTCCAAGACTTGCACCAACAACAAGAAAGATGAATTGCAAAACATTGATTTGTGGCGCTTGTTCCGGAATGGTATATAATGCAATTTTAGCAATAGCAACAACAATAACTGACGGAGGAGAAATTAACCCCGCTTTAACACCAGTATCCCCCAAAATAAGCGCTCCAACTATTGAGGTCGCAAGCCCTAAATAACTTGGCAAACGCAAACTTACCTCATATAAAACCTGAAACAGCAAACTAATGAACAAAATCTCAATAAATGGTGTAAAAGGGATTTGTTGAGTCGCATCAGCAATTGTAATAAGATATTTAATTGGAAGCACATTATAGTGAAACAATTGCAAAGCTATGTAAGTTCCAGGTCCAACAACAGCCAAAAACAATCCAAGAAGCCTGATAATTCTCAAGAAACTCGCATAAATGTAATTGGTATAATAATCATTACTGCTTTGCAAATCTTCCAAAAAAACAAACGGAATCGTAAGCACAATTGGAGAGTTATCAACAATGATAGCGATTCTTCCCTCCAGCATTTTTGCTGCGACCACATCTGGTTTTTCCGTGCTTCCAATTTGTTTCAACATTGACTTTGGTCTTTCCGACAAAAGCGTTGAAATATAATAAGAATCAACCACTCCATCAATTGAAATTGCATTAATCCTTTTTTCCACCTTTGCAACAAGTTCAACATCTGCAATCCCGTCAAGATACGCAATCATAACCTGCGTTTTTGTAGAATCTCCCACACTGCAATTCTTTAACACCAACTGATTGCTTTTAAACTGTCTTCTAAGGAGAGTTACATTCGTTTTAATGTCTTCAACAAACCCCTCTCTTGGTCCCATAATAACTGGCGAAGTTGGAGGTTCTGATGGAGCTCGCATATTGAATTTTAAGATGTCAACCCCCAAAACTTTTTCACTGCCAGTCAAGAGCACCACAACGACTCCTTTAAGCACATTTTCAACAATTTCATCTTCTTCAATTTCCAAAACATCATTGGCTTGC
>JAGBBH010000016.1 GCA_017938505.1 Clostridia bacterium
GATATTTCTATCCATATTCCCTCCAAACTAAACAACTGTCTATTCCTTATTATTATAACACAAACAAAATTTCTTTGTCTTGTTTTTTTATAACTTTTCTCAAAAAGACTATGCAACGACCTTCAAACCTCGCAACAAAGAAAACAAGGTAGATTTAAAATCCCCTTACCCCACAATTTGCACCCTGCAAATATGCTTGTCATTTAAAAATCTAAAAAACAAAAAAGACCCTCACTTAGGTCTTTTTTGATAGTAAACCTTTTTTCATTTAAGGAACTGCTACGCACTCTTTCCTGTGCTTGAATAAGCAAGTCTGATGCCACAAGCCTTGTTTAGCCACCAATGTCTAACGGTTCCGTCAGTTGTAACATACTTGCCACTGCTCAAATCAAACAAATCACGAGTTGAATAGTTGCAGTAACTTGCAGAACTTACCCCCATAAGCATACAAGCCAAATCACTTCCCTTTGCACGATAGTCCGTTATTCCAGCATTTGTAATGTCGCTTATTGATGCCTGATGAAACCAAGAAACTTCTTTTTGTCGTTGCAACACCTTTTTGTTTGAACCTGTGTTGTTGAAATAGTCAAACGATTTTGTTTTTGTTGCTTCGGTTATCATATCTGCATATGAATAGTTAATTAATTGTGCATACGCCACAGCACCATCATCTAAATAGTCCCAACCTTCCAAAACCTTGCCAACACTTTCTAAGTCAAAAGCAAGTGGTTGAAAATCTAGCACAAGTTCGCTTACAGCATTAACACTTCCAGCATTGACAAATCTTGAATAAAGCGTGTCTGAATAATAACTATCACTCACACCATAATTGCTCACTCTCCAACGAATTGGTTCAATTTTAAACCAATAATAACTGTTTGCAGAAAATGCTTTGCTTGCTCCACTTTTTAATGTTACAGTGTAAGATTTCGGACATTTTACCCTTGCATATTTAGTTCCGTTGTAAGTGTAACAATCTGTGAGGGTGTTGTTGACAAACATTGTATATGTTATGCTTTTTCCACTATACCAACTGTTTAGAGTTGAATTTAAACTGTCTCCAACATAAGTTTGAGGATAGTTACCATCTTCAAAATAGTGATATTTTCCAGAGCTGTCATACTTGACTTTGTCATAAACCTTCTTTGCCTTTGCGGTTAAGGTTAAATTGCTTGAAATTGTTATTCCCGTATATGTAGCACTCGTCGAAACCCTAGTTGAGCCATTATACCAACCGTCAAAAACATATCCATTTTTAAGTGTCGCTTTAAAATCAACAATCGTCCCCTCCAAAATTTCCATTGAAGTCGCATTTGATGGATTGGATGCCCCAGTATGACTATTTGAATTTCTACTGTATGTTGCACTTGCAATGCCTTCTGATGTGTTTGAGGAAACATTATGAATTTCCCTAATATACCAGGTGGCAGTGTGAGATGCTGTAGGCGACCAACTCCAAGAAATGGAATTATCCCCAACATTCACACAAACCCCATCTACATACAACCAAAGATGCGAATCATTTCTCGTTAAACTAACGGTAACCGCAGTTGTTGAATATGTATGAGAAACTGTTGAAGTAGGGTTTGATTTTGTTAAAGTTGCGTTTGTTATCGTGCAACCTGGGGCAGTCAAACTCACCGAATACCCCGAACTTGAATAATAATATCCATTTGAGAACGAAAGCGTGTAAGTGTTTATCGTCCACTGAGCATAGAGGGTTATTGTTGCGCCATTTGTATTCACCTCAAGACCAGCCAAGTCTGCCACAGAATAGGTTTGTCCAGCGGAAAAAGATGTTCCAAATTCATTTTTCCAACCGCTGAATGTGTAACCAGTTTTGCTAAAACCCGAACTTGGCAGTGTAACCGTTTCTCCGTATGTCCGCGTTTGAGATGCTATCGTTCCCGTCCCGCCATTTGCATTAAATTCCAGCGTATAGCTATTCGGCTCCTCATAGGCAGCCAAGCATATAGAATCCCCGTCGTAGTATGCCCAACCTTCCTCAGCCATAACGATAACGGAATAACTATACCCCGGGTCATAAATGGTACCACTAGCAGATTCCCAATACGCAATGTGATAACCAGTATGATAATAATATTCACCATCATAAACCCCAGCCGGCATTTGGTAAGTTTGACCCGCAGTAACGGTTTCCGAATAATATTCACCATAAGGGTACTCAAATTCAACAATATATTCGTTTGGTGTCCAATGTGCATAAAGCGTTGTGTTTTGAGAACAGGTTGTGCCCTCTGTTATCTTCGTTCCTCCTGTTGGCGCTGTGTACCAACCAGCAAATGTATAGTGCTCACGAGTTGGGTCTGCATAAGGAAAATAATAAGTATTCCACATAATGTTTGAATAGGTTTTATATGTTTTCAAAAACCCTCGAGCACTCGCTCGATTCGGTGTCCAAGAATCCTCTAGTGTCGGATACCAAAATACAGAATCAAGAATCCATCTCTGCCACCACAACGAGGAGAAACTTCTTCCCCCGCTGTAAGAAACATTGTCGGTGTGATAGTTATAGTCTGGAGTGCCATTTGAATAATACCAAGTTTCAGCCGTCCCATCACCATCGGCGTCAAATTGCAATGTTGCATAATCAGTTGAAGTTGATGTAAAATCTCCAGTCGTGTTTGACTGCACAGATGCTGCAGTCTTCCCAACCAAAAGTGGACCGCTCCACCCATTCTCGCCCTGTCGCCAACCTATCAATGAATATTGCGCCGTGTTCTTCCTATAATATCTACCATTGAGCTAGCAGGCAACCGTATTCAAGTTTCTCGATGTGTTCGCCAATTCCAAACTTCCGCCATTTGCGTCGTATGTTTGGAAGGGCCAACAAGTGCCCGACTCATAACCAAAGTTCACAGTGCAAGAACCTGTAACTCGAAACCAAATTTCATTGACCCCACGATACCTAGTGGAATCACCATTTATGCCGTAGGCATAGACCCACCTGTTTGTGTCGTTTGTAGTTGAGGTTTGACGGAAAATAGTTACCCAAGTCCCGCTTGGCAAATCTACACTTGAGTTCTGACCTGCACGTAGAGAAAAACTATCTGGAAGAGAGGCTGAGGGTTTAAAATAATGTATAATAAGATATGAATCAGAAGTTGAGAGATGGTTGAACGCAACCGTATATTGTGCCGAAACAGGTTCTTCAACATCTTCAAAATTGTCGCTTGGAACAAGCAACATCATTCCCAACCCAAAAATGATGCCAAAAAAGACAAACGAAAAGATTTTTAAAACTCTGCCATTAAAAAACTTCATTTGCCCCCCCCCCAAGCGAATTATTCAAAGATATTATATAACTTTTTTAAACAATTTCAAAGCATTTTTGCTTGTTTTTTTTGTTTTTTATAATTTTTTTTCAAACCCAACCTTTAACAACAATAAAACACCCTATAAAAAATAAAAACGGCGTCTGCCGTTAGTTCAAAATCCAGACCGCAATGTTTAGCGTTGTCGCTATGCAAAGCCAAATTGGATAGATTGAAATGATAAGTCCATTCATTGCATCAACCTTGCAAATTTCAAAGTAAAGTCGCAGTGCAAACAATGCATTGATAATTATCACAATATTTCCCAGCAAAAGTTGGTTAAGTGTGAAGAACACCAAACACCACAAAACATTCAACACTCCATTAATAATGAGCAAGATAATGTTTTCTTTTGTCAGTGGCTGTCTGCTTTGCCATTTGAGAAGCACATAAACAAAAAGCCCATAGACAACAGTCCAAACAATTGGAATTACCCATGACGGAATCCACTCTGTTGGTTTTCTCAAACTTTCAAACCAACCCATTCCAAGTTGTACAAACAATGTGCCAAGACCGGCAACCAAAACAATACTAACAATCGTAATAATGACATTCTTTTTCATACTCCTATCTTATGCACTTGTCCAACTTTTATGCAAACTTTCAAAAATACGATAAAACTGTTGCCATTATCTTTGTAACGAAAAAACACAAATTCGGTGCATTTTGTGCTATATTTTAAAAATATTTTTACAGCTCTCTTTCTTTTTGATTTTCAACGGTCAAAATCCTGTTCAATTTTTCCGCCACAATCTCATATCCTCTTGCGTTAGGGTGCAAATCATCATCAGAAAGACCCCTTGCATAATTGCCATCATCTCCCACCAAAGAAGAATACATATCAATAAATTTATACCCGTTTGCCTTGCAAAACGCTTCAAGTCTTTTGTTTATATAAACAATGTCGTCTTGGCTTGTTACTTTTCCGTTCTTTACCGGATAAACACTTTCGACCATAACTTTTTTATGTGAAGTTTCTTTAATTTCCTCTGCAAACGAAGCGATTTCTTGAAAAATTTCTTCAGGCGACTTTTTAGGATAATCTTCATCATAGTAAGGCCAAAAGAAGTCATTTATTCCACACTGCAAAACAATAACATCATAGGGTTGGGTATTAACTTTTGGAAACACATATTTTCTAAGCATATCTGTTGCATAATTTTCCGTGCCACATTTATAAAAATCAAAATTATCAACTCCATTCTCGGCATTTTTCTTTTGGTTATAAGACCAGTCAACATTCAATTTGTCTTTTGGTATATATTCCGTTATCGAATCACCAAACAATAAAACTTTCATTTGCCACCCCTTTGTCATTTTTCATTATAACACCACAAAACTTTTCTTTCAATGATTTCCGCAAAAAAACACTCGACTTGAGTGTTTTTTTCTAACAACTGTCTTTTTATTTTAAATTAAAGCGTTCTTTCTTCCTTTGTTGAACTTTTTTGTTTCTCTTCAACAAAAATTGTTTGATATCTCTCATTTTTGTTTAATCTTACATATCCATTATTCATACAACCAGAAAGTGTTTCAACCAACACCGAATGAGCATATTTTCTTTCTACCGTTTCATCACAACAATCTAAAAATTGACCATACACATCAGGATATTCAAACTCACCGTCTTGTGTCAAAATAAGATTGTGTGCAACTTCACAAAAACGATTTCTTGTGTCTGATTTGTTCAACTTGTCCATATTTCCCCACAAAACAACCTTTTGGGCAGCAATGCGAGTGGTTCCTTGCTTTTGCATAAATTCAGATTGCTTTTGCAGTCTTTCTTTAATCTCCTCATCAGAACAATTTGCAATAGATTGAATTTTCTCGCCTGTTTTGATTGAGCCATCTAGCCTATAAAAGTCAATTTTTGCCATTCCTTACCTCCAACTTATTCATTGGTGCGGATAACAGGAGTTGAACCTGCACCCTTTCGGACTGGAACCTAAATCCAGCGTGTCTGCCATTCCACCATATCCGCGCACACTTTTTGTTTGCACTATATCATAACACACTTTTGCTCAATTTTCAAGTTTTTTATGTTAAAAGTTCACATTCTTCTTAACATAAATTTGGATTTATGCTCTTGAATTATAAAAAATTTTTCATATCTATTTTATTTAAAACTCACTTATTGTTCATTTTTCTCCTTTTGTAGAATTTTCCACGATTTGTAGACTGATTTTTCTTGTAATTTTGCAGAACAGTTTGATATACTCTTTTTAGGAGAAAAAACAAATGGAAAAAATTGGCGAAAAATTGAAAATTTTAAGAATAAAACATAACCTATCTCAAAAAGAACTTGCACAAAAACTTAATGTTTCAAACAAACTAATCAGCAAGTGGGAAAATGATTTGAGTGTTCCAAGTTTAGAATATATGCAAGAACTTTGCACAATTTTCAAAGTTGATTTAAACTACTTTTTTAAAATTCGTAAGAACAAAAAAACACAATTTACCCCTAAGCAAAAAAAAGACATTAAACTTGCCAGCATAACTCTTGCCTGCACAATTTTTGCCGTTTCAATAATCCTTTTATCAATTTATGTCTTTGCACCAGCCGTTTGGAAAAATGGATACATAAAAACAATAAATCATTGTATAGAAAACAATTTAGACTTAGGTTATTATAGTTTTTCTATTCAAAACAAATGTGATGACGAAATAAACATCACAAGCGAGCAAGGAATAATTTAAAACGACTCTTTTTCATATATAGCATATGACAATGGCAAAACATCATTTCTTGTAAAGGACAATGTTAAATATTCTCCTTATACAACAGGAATGGAATATATCAACAAAACAATAGTAACAACAAAAGAATTATACCAAGAATTTTCTCAATCAAACATCGAAGAAATATTTCTAAACAAAAAATTTATTTCATATGTTCGACAAACAACTTATGGATATTATATTGAATATAAAGATGAACTTTACACTCAAAACCTCTCTGAAAGCGAAAAGAAAAACACCATTATGCGAGGAAAAATTCACGCAACAGTTACAATAAAAAATGGTATGCTTATTAAAATAAACAGAGTTATATCATATAAAGACAAACTTACGAGTGAAACCTTTGACATTTATGACACTTTAAAATTTTCATTTTTTAAACCAACCATTGAACACTTAGACAACCTTCAAAACCACTGTTGGACAGCAACCCATACTCAACTTTCCTCTACAACGAAGTTTGTTGAAACATTACCTTCTGATTATTTAGTTGAGACTCTCAATTTCGATGGAAAAAACAATGGATTTGTTCACAATGGGAAAATGCTTTTTCTTGAAGATGGAAGTTTGTTTGTATATAACCTTGAAACGGCCGTTTCAGAAAAAACAATCAACATTAAGCCCAAAATGGACTCTTTATATTCACAATATGATTTCGAATATAACATTATATATTGCTACGGCAACACTTTAATTTTCTACACTAGTCGTGGCAAAGACACCTTCAACACACATTATATAAATCTTGCAACTTCAGAATATGAACAACTTAATTTTTGCGACTTATATAAAATCAAATTTAATGGCAAATATATGTCATATTTTAACAGATATTCCAGCCGCAAAACTGATGTCTATAACCTTGAAATAATGCAATATATTTCTTTTGATAACGAAGCACTTTATTTAACAGCTGATGGACAAATTTTTTATGAGGATTGGACTGCAAATGATGCATTAACTTTGACAGATGCTTCAAACAATACCTATAGATTTGAAGGAAAATATGTCATTCATCAACAAGATGGTGTTGTTTTCACATACGGCAACGGAATTGTTTACAAATATATAAACTATGTTCTTGTTGACCAGTTTGAATGTCAACTTGAAAACGAACAAACACAATCTTATGTCTTTAATGATACAATCTTTTGGAATTGGACTGTTTTTCCTGTTGGAATTTCAAAAGACAATAATCCAAACTTTCTCATTCCAACCTATGAAGCTTATTGCAATCATTATTTGCCTAGGGGGTTGACTTTTAAGATTCTCGGTCTTTACGGCGATAAAGTTTTGGTAAGAACTGAAGGATATTATGGAAACTATGCAATGGTTTACGACTTAAACAGACCACTCACTCCTCCAATAATAATTAAAAACATTTCAATTGAGAACAACGCCGCTTATGTATTTACAAGCGACGGTGCATTAAAAATCAGTAAAGCAAATATCTAAAAATAGTCCAGATAATTATAACAAAAAAGAGGATATGATTTATTCCTCTTTTTTGTTTTTTTAATAAGGTTTAATTTCCATTCCAAAAAATGCTTTATATGCTCTGTAAGTTTCATAAACATCAACCTTGCTTACAACTTCCCAAGGGGCGTGCATATTGAGAACTGGAACACCAGCATCAATTACATTCATTCCATACTTTGCCATAATGTATGCAATTGTTCCGCCACCACCTTGGTCAACCTTTCCCATTTCTGTGGCTTGATAAGCAACCTCTGCTTTGTCAAGGCAATCTCGCAATTGTGCAATAAACTCAGGGTTTGCATCATTTGCACCAGACTTTCCCCTTGCTCCAGTAAATTTGTTAAAACTTATTCCCCTTGCAAGATGAGCATCAGTTTCAACATTATATGGCGAAACATAGTTTGGGTCAACCCCAGCAGTAACATCACTTGAAATCATATTTGAATTATTTAGTGCCCTTCTAAGTCCAAGTTCAGTATATTGCCCACAAAGTTCCATAATTTCAGCAATCGTGTTTTCAAAGAATTTGCTATGCATACCTGTTGCACCAACACTACCAATTTCTTCTTTGTCAACAAGCAGTGAAAGAACACTATGCTTTGGTTTTTCCACTTCGAGCATTGCCATTAAGTTTGCATAAGCGCAAACTCTGTCATCGTGCCCATAACCCAAAATCATACTTCTGTCAAGTCCACAATCTCTTGCCTTTCCAGATGGAACGACCTCAATTTCAGCAGAGAAGAAATCGTCTTCTTCAATGTTGAATTGTTTTAAAAGTTCAAGAACAAATTTTTTGAACTTGTTTTCTTTCTCCTCTTGTGCAGGAACATTTCCAGCAATCAGGTTCAAATCTTCACCCTTAACATCTTTCTTGTCATCTTTGTCAAGGTGTGGAAGAAGGTCAGTAATCACAAATGAACCGCAATCATCATCTTCGCCAAGACAAATGGAGACTTTTGAACCGTCTTTTCTAAAAACAACTCCGTGAAGTGCAAGCGGTTGTGCAATCCATTGATATTTTTTTATACCGCCATAATAATGTGTGTCTATCATACAAAAACCTTGACTCTCATAGAAAGGCTTTGCCTTCAAATCAAGTCTTGGACTATCGATATGCGCCCCCACAATGTTAATTCCTTTTTCGATAGGTTGTTCACCAACAACAAAAAGCATAACAGACTTGTCCATATTCACTGCATATACCTTGTCGCCTGCTTTCAATTTTTTCTTCTTTTCAATCAAGTCTGCAAGGTTTTGAAAACCTTTTTTCTCTGCCATTTCAATTGCAAATGCAACACATTCTCTTTCTGTTTTGCACTTGCTTAAAAACAATTTATATTCCTCGCAAAAGTTCATCACCTTTTCTTTCTCTTCGCCCTTACCATATTTCTCCCACAAGTTTTTCATAAACACCTCCAATGATTATATTATACACAAGAACTTTTCTTTTGAAAAACATTTTCAACAAAAAAACAATGGTTCTATTTTAAAAAATAAAAAAGACTCCGTCAAAAACGGAGTGTTAGTAGCGGAAGCTAGCCTAATTGAGTCCAAGTCATCTTCCACTGCGGTATCCACTGGTTTGCAACACTGTCATTTAAGACCTACAAGGGACTCAAACAGAATATAACGCAATCAAAATCATTTTGTCAACCACTTACAAAAACAAAAAAGGAACGAAACTCGTTCCTCTTTGGTGGCTTGCCGGAGGCTCGAACTCCGGACCCCTTGATTAAAAGTCAAGTGCTCTACCGACTGAGCTAGCAACCCA
>JAGBBH010000017.1 GCA_017938505.1 Clostridia bacterium
AAATCAGTGTTTATTCCAACTTTTTTCTTTGATAAATCGCTGTTTCCTTCAACAATACTATATTCTGAAACTTCTGTTTCGTCTTCCCAAATTATTCCAAATGTATAACCAATCAAGTAATAACTATTCATGTTTTTATTATATCACCTTTGAGAAATAAGGGCAAATTTTTAATAACAAATTTAATAAAAAAATAGAGCTGTCAAGCCCTATTTATTTTATAGTTTTCATAATGTTCAACAAATCTTCGTATGATGCCACATCGTGATATCTAACTTCACTTGTTGACAATTCATTAAATAGTTTTTTTGCACACTTGATCTTTGCTTGTTCAATCGGGCGAAGTTCCAATGACTCCATAGTTCCTTTTGTTTCAGCAACAAAATAAATGTGTTTTACCGTTCCTTCATAAAATGCAATTGCCCAGTCAGGTGCATAATTCCCGACAGGGGTTGGAATTTGGAAAGTTCTTGGAAGTTTTGCATAAACACAAACCTCTTCAGCTTTATCCAAATCTTCGGCAAATCGTCTTTCAATACTTTTTTCAGCAATGCCATCTGTAACAACATAATCTTGTATATGTTTGTTAGCTTTAAACGCTTTGCTGAAATCAGTTTTTGTTTGACTTGCTGTGAAAATGTCATTATCATATGTGCCATCTGTTTGATTGTAAGTAATATGATCAACAATCATAGATGCTTTTTGTTCGTTAATCAATTTTGAAACTTTTGATATAAACTCTTCTGGGTTTACGCTAAACATTTCAAATTTTTCAGGTAAAATCGCAGACAATATTCTCACAATAGTTTTTCTTGTCAATGTTGTGCTATCAACTATCTTGCCAATCAAATCATATTTCGTTCCATCCGTTGCAGAACTTTTTATTGTTTCAGTTCTTGTCTTTGTAGTTCCAAATGATTCGCCGCGTTTGACTTGGTTTTCATCCATAACTTTTCTTTGTTCGCCAATTGTAACAACATATTTAAGTTCGGCAACAAACAATTTATCGTTGATGCTTGCAACGGCCTTTTTTATTAATTCTTCTGTATCAAATGAAACTTTGTAAGTATACTTGTGGTTGATATAATTCCACAACTTTTTAAATTCATCTTTATAGAAATTATCATTCAACGGATTTTTTTCAACCTTTGATTGATTTGCATCTTCAAACATATCTCCAAGTGCTTTTTCATCAAAAATGCCTTGAACAAGTTTGTGAATACTTTCGCTATATTGTGTAAGTCCAAAACCTTCTGGAATTGGTTGAAGGGCATTGTTTGCAGAATCAGTTCTATATGCATCAGTAAGAGTTCCATCTTGTGTTATATAGCCATACAATTTTAAATAGCTTCTAATATCACTAGCCATATCTGCTGTAACTTCAACCCTTTCTTTGCCATCTGTAATAAACTTGCCTTTAAAATATTCGAGCGTTGCTTTTGTTGGTCTATCAGCAAGATTCTCTTTAATAACTTTTTGAATTGAACCTACAAAATCCTTGTAACTGTCCGTTGCAATAACTGTAAGAGTGTTTACATTATGGAAAGAAGATCTCTCATTTTTACAATATTTAAAGTCAACTCGATCACCCATAAAGTTTACTGCAATACGAAGCCCACGACCAACTTCTTGTCGTTTAGCAATGGCAGATTCCCCACCAGGTTTTAATGCACAAATTTGGAATACGTTTGGATTATCCCAACCTTCACGAAGTGCTGAGTGAGAGAAAATAAATCTTGTTGGTTCATCAAAAGACAACAATCTTTCTTTATTTTTCAAAATCAAATCATATGCTGATATATCATCAGAACCCGTTTCTTTATTGTCTTTTGAATCAATAAATCTACCAGATTTTTTATCAACAGAAAAATATCCTTTGTGAGTATCTTTTGGTTGAATATTCTTCAAATATTTCAAATATGGAGTTTCAAATAAAGTCAGTTTTTCATTAAGAATTTTTGTATATTCTTGCTCAAACATTCTTGCATATTCACCTTGTTCATCAGGTTCATTATAATCTCTATATTTAACAACTTCGTCAATAAAGAACAATGAAAGGCATTTGATTTTTCTTTCAAACAATCTTTCTTCTTTTTCCATATGAGAAAGAATTGTTTCTCTGATTTGTATTCTTCTTAAATCTTTATCAGAAACATCTCCAACTACTTCACCAATATGCAAAACTTCGCCGTTAAGGAATGTTACTGTGTTTGTAAATGGATTAATTTCGCTAATGGTATAACCATTTTTGTATTGTTCCATTTGGTTGGATTTGTGATAAATATTATCCCCAACACCTAAAATTCTTGGCTCTCTGTTTGTTGATTTGTCATATTTGATTTCAAATTCAACTTTACACATAGGTGGTTTATTTGGAGACAAAACAATATCTTGCAAATATAAATATTTGTCTGTTCCTCGCAAGTTTTTAACTTCAAAACCCTTAACTTGAATTTTCTTAACCAAGCATTTGTTATATGCATCAACAGCATCAAGACAATAAACTAAATTGTGTTGCTTTTTGTGTGTTGCAGAGAAATTCATACAGAACAGTGGATTAAACTTTTTAAGTGAAGTTTGGGTTGCTTCTCCACCAAGTTTTTGTGGTTCATCAATAATGAGAATTGGTCTTGTTTTTGCAACAACATCAATAGGTCTCCTTGATTGAAATTCATCCAAAACCATATCAATTCTTCTTGCATCAGCGCCACGAGCATTAAAAGCTTGAGCATTGATAATCATAACATTAATATCGCTTGATGATGCAAAACTGTCAAGTTCGCTCAATCTCTTGCTGTTGTAAATAAAATATCTTGCTTTCTTGTGATATTTGTCCATAAAGTGCTCTTCCATCATAGAAAATGACTTTTTAACGCCTTCACGAATAGCAATACTTGGCACAACAACAATAAACTTGCTCCAACCATACAACTTGTTAAGTTCAAAGATGGAGTTGATATACACATAGGTCTTACCTGTTCCTGTTTCCATTTCAATGTCAAGAGAACATTTTCCAAGTCCTCTAACAAGTTCTTCTGAAACTTTGTAATTGCAATCTTGTTGAATCGTCCTAATGTTGCTTAAAATGTCATGTTCTCCAAGCAAAATCTTTGCGTTTTCAAACCCTTCATCATTTTCTTCAAAGGCATCGAAAAAGGAAGACTGTGTCAATCCTTCTTTCTTTTTTCTTATTCCCAAATCCCTTGTGTATCTAACCATATCTGCATAAGGTTGTCCTTTAAACACCTTGCAAATGTTATCAACTGCTTCTTGTTGATATGGTTGCGTAATAAATCTAAACTTCATATTACTTTCCTTGTTATTTATTTTTTATTAATGCGGTTAGCGTAGCACTAATCCCTTGCAATTTTTCTTCGCTAAACAATTCCAAATCTTTCTTGTAACTTTCCAAAAGTTTGTCAAAATCATCATCAATTTCAGC
>JAGBBH010000018.1 GCA_017938505.1 Clostridia bacterium
ATAAAAAATAATAAAAATAATAATAATATAACTACAGGTATACTAGAACATAAGGATCTAGAACGTATAGTTACTGAAGAAAATAAAAAAGAAAAAAATAATAAAAAAGAAAAGTTATCATACCAATCGTCAATGGACGTTAAGGTATCTGAACCAGAGAATAAAATTATAAGTTTTAAAAATATGATGAAAGAGAATGAAATGAGTGACAACGGAACGAATGAAATGAACGCAATAAGTGAACAAAGTGAACGACAAGCAAAGGAGAACGAAAGTTCGGGATGCGATAAAATAAATGAAATGACAACTTCAATGGCTACGCCTAATAACATAAACGATACTGGTACTATACTTCAAGACACTCAGGTTAAAAATAATGAAAGTTTATCTCAACCACAGGTAAATAATATTTTACCGCTGCCGACCCTTGAAGAGGACACAGACCCACGCATCACCAAGACAATCCATAATATTGACTTTTCAATGAACGCAATGTACAAGGGTAGATATGATTATGGTCAATTCTCTTCACAATATGAATACTTCACGCTTCAATGTCATAACCTCAATATGCTGATGGGTGATAATAAATACCAACTCTACAAAAAACAGTATATCACTCCTTGGTGGAACAAGACAAAAGAATACTTTCCTAACGGTTATGAAAAACTGCTGAAGAAACCAACACAGTGGGAAATTGATAAGTTCAAGAAATTCTATAACTGGATGGAACACGCACAAGAGGAACGAGAGGTTGCATCAGCATATAATAACATCTGTGCGTTACTGGAATACCTCAACTCCAAATATGGAGAAAAAACATTGGACGCATTAACAAACCAAATAATTCACGAGATTTCAGCTATCAAACATAGAAATAATCACGTTTCAAACTATATTGAGAAGATACAAGCCTCATAAATCGTTTTTAAGCGCATTTATCCTCTTGAATGTATAAGTTATCCACCCGACAAGAGAAAACCCGTCAGATGGGCTAAAAAGTGCCTTAAATCAAATTTTAAGAATAATTAACATAATAAACAAATACCAAAATGACAAAAAAGACTACAGAAGGAACAGCAGAACATACAATATTGTATGATGCAACAACAAAACCGACACAACAGGAAATAACAGATAAATTCAAAGACCTTGTTGATAAGACAAAAGAAGATACATCAAAATATGTTGACTTGTTGAACTTTGTTGAAACAATACCTTATCCCAACGTTAGGAAGGTATGCACAATGCAAGCAATTCATCTTAAAAATGAATTAAAAATAAAAGAAACCTTTGAATTAAAAATTTTGTTATAAAAACACAAAAAATGTTTGGTTATCTAAAACCCCTGCACTATATTTGCAAATGAAGAGGAAACAAAGGTGTATGAGGTCTAACGGCAACCCATTGTTATAAAACACTCAGACGTTCTACTGAGGATAAACAAACAGACAATTCACAATTAGGTGATGCTTATAACGGATGGTACTTCCACCTTTTATTCTTCAAAACAAATCTTTATCCATATATGAATTTTAATCAAACACAAAATATGGATAAAATAAACAAAAAACTGCTCATAACAACGATTGTATCGTTAATATTAAGCGTTTTTCTTATAACTTTTCTGTTGTTCAAGGATAATGGAACACAAGAGAGTGTAAACACAATAACCACAACAGATACTGTAACGGTAATCAAACGTGATACCATATTCAATGAGGTACAGAAAACAATTGTAAAACCGATTAAATTGACTGAAACCATCATCAAGTATGATACCATAACAACAGAAAGCCCACAGACGCATTTTAACGTGCCTATAACGGCTTCAATCTACCAAGACAGTATAACCCTTCAAGACAAAACAAAAGTCCAATACAGAGCAAATATAAGTGGTTATAAAGCAAATCTTGATTCCATTACCTTTAATGTGAAATATCCGACAATATTTGAAAGTGTTCACACGGATATCACAAACAACCAAACAACTGAAATTAAAAAATATCAAAAACCAAAAATAACATTTAACTTATCAGTTGGAGCGGGATATGGTATCATAAATAAAAAACCTGATATATATGTTGGTTTTTCACTCGGAATACCGATTTTTTCAAAATAAAAAGATATTTATATGTAAAAAGTAATATATAATCTGAAAATATAATATGATAACAGAATTTTTACCAGAAGATAAAGTTATATGGAAACAGTACAAGGATTATGATTTATATCTTTTTTCAAATGATTTCCAAATTAAATATTTCAGTGAACAAGAGTATGATGACCCTATGGAAAAAGAAGATTCAATAGATTATGACCCTTTTAAATACATTGGACTTAATAAAGACGGTAAATTATGTGAAAATATATCATTAAAAAACATACATAAGAAACTATTTCCTGAATATTATGCAAATGAGGAAGATGAAAAACTCTTTTATATGCAAAAAGATAAGGACATAATAAGAATACCATTAAATGTACTGAATAAGTTCGTATATCCAAATAAAATAATTCAGATATATGATACAACTGATAAAAACACTTCAAGACTTAAACATAGTAAAAAAGTAATTCAAACTTCAAATAAAAAAGTATATCCAAATAAGAGAAACGGAAATATAACATTAAAGAGAGGTCATAAATATATTGCATTGGGAACACTTACATATGTTAAATTCGATAAAGATACTCTAATTCCAAAAAACAACAAAGCATACTGGTGTGTAAACCCAACAAGCATTTGGAAAGAAAAAAACTATGGAAAAACAAAAAAAACAGGAATATGGGATTAAGTAATTAAGTAGTTAACACATATTGTTTTATTAATTATATAAATATAGTTTTTATTTTCTTATTATAGAACGATTCTTCCAGTCTGTGATAGATAGGAAGAATTTTTTTTATAAAATCCAAACTTTTTCAATTCTAACTGATATTTATTGTTAAACAGATAATAATTTTTACAATGTTTAACAATTAAAATGGATAAAAATGAATTGGATTTAAAAATAACAGCAATGGAACAAACAGATAAACAAATCTATAAAATGTTTATTAACTCAAAAAACGATAATAAGAAAAAACAGTTCAATTTCAGAGATATGGACACCAAATCACCATATGACCTATATCAAACAATGACACCACTTGATAATCCTTTCATATCAACCTCAACAATTGTTGAACTAAAAAATAGAATCGATTACCCATATGAACAATTCGATACAATATACCTTGAACAATATAAAATAAGAAATATACTCCAAAAACAAGAGGAAGATAACGCACAACAAACAATATTGGCAATCTTATACCCACTCTCAGATAAAATAGTCCTTATAGACATAACAAACATCGACTGGGAACAAGTAAACAATAACCAACACCCATATGTCAAGAAAGGAACAAAAAAAGCTGCATATAATACAACCAAAGACAAAAACTATAAAATATTAAAAGACGTTATTTATTTCCCACTGAAAAAACAACCAAATAACAATATAACCTATATATATAACTTCCCTCAACTTGATAAAACATATAAAACTCTATATAAAGAAAATTGGGATAAGTTATGTCACAAAGTGACAACCGTTGTCTGAAAGACATAAGTTAACTAACTAACCTATCCCAAAACCTATCTAATAATAAAATAAAATAAAAATAACTTAAACTCAAATGTCCATCTTGCTCTTCTCCTTGACAATATCACGTACACTGTTCAATCCCGATACATAACGGAATATACCATTCACACTCCTACCCATCATCTGAGCCAAATATGCAACATTGCCACCACTCTCATTCATATATACTGAGGCAAAAGTATGACGGAACGTATAATAAGTAATACCATCAGCAATATCTTCCATACCCAAACGATTGAATATCTTCTTAACCTTCTTATTGAAAGACTGAGTAATATAAGCAACACGATATTCTATCTTTCTTTCATTATCAACATCATCAATATTATCCAAACCTGGTAAAAAATAACCATTTCGCTTATCCATAGTATTGACAAAACACTCCATCAATACAGAATTACAATCATTGCGCTCTATGACAATACAATCAACTAATTCACCAGTCTTACGCCTGTGCATATCAGTTATAACATAATACTCTTTATCTTCAATCTTCTGTATCGTTATATTCTCACTCCTAATGCGCAATAAATCACTCAACGCTAAACCCTGACACTTGTAACACATCAATAACAACATCTCAATGTATAACTCATCACAATAATGATGAGACAATAAACGCTCAACAATTCCATCCTTATAACTCCATACACCTGCAATACCATCAGCAATACAACACTGATTAATATAATCACTCTCCAACTTAACCATAACATCACGACTCAAACCACGCCTGTTCATATCTATCTTATAACGCTTCCAATACTTGAAACTCTTATAAGGATGAGGAAAACGTACAGAATTAATAATACCTAACTCTATACCATAACGATATACACTGCCATAACGAGCCAAATAAGTATTAACAGCACCATCACGCATCTTCTTAACATCAACACACCAACGAGCAAAACCCTCCAATAATACAGAACGTAAATCAGTAACAAGAAAATCATCCCTACCAATAAACTCACATAACAATTTATATGAAGTCTTATATAAATTAATAGTATGAGGACGATAACCACGTATCTTACACATATTTTGATACAAGTCACTGTAAACCAAAGAGTTAGAGTTAATAATAGAAGACTTGGAAGAATCATCCAATAAACTCTTTGCAGTATAAGGAATATTTAAAGTTTCACATTCACAAAGTTTTGTAAGTACCTGATTTTTAAGTTCTTGAAGTACCTTAT
>JAGBBH010000019.1 GCA_017938505.1 Clostridia bacterium
AAATCTTTCCGCAAGCAGCACCAGGAGATGCTGGAAGAGCCTCGCCAATTACTGTTGCTTTTTTGATTGCTTTGTCATCAAATGTTGGGTGCAACAATGCATCAAGTTGTTTTGGATCAATCATCAAAAGAGCATCTTTTTCACTGATCATACCTTCTTTAACAAGGTCAACAGCGATTTTAAGAGCAGCTTTTGCAGTTCTCTTACCATTTCTAGTTTGAAGCATATAGAGTTTGCCATTTTCAATGGTAAATTCCATATCTTGCATATCTTTATAGTGGTTTTCAAGTTTCTTTGCAATTGCAACGAATTCAGCATAAACTGCTGGATTTTGTTTTTCAAGTTGTGCGATTGGTTGTGGAGTTCTGATACCAGCAACAACATCTTCGCCTTGTGCGTTCATCAAATATTCTCCATAAAGAACATTTTCGCCAGTAGATGGGTTTCTTGTGAAGGCAACGCCTGTTCCACTTTCATCTCCCATATTTCCAAATACCATTGATTGAACGTTTACAGCTGTTCCCCAGTTATATGGAATGTCGTGCATTCTTCTGTAAACATTTGCTCTGTCGTTGTCCCAAGAACGGAAAACGGCCTTAACAGCTTCGATAAGTTGAACTCTTGGTTCTTGTGGGAAGTCAACTTTTTGTGATTCCTTGTAAAGTTTCTTGAAGAGTGCAACGATTTCTTTCAAATCATCAGCAGAGAGGTCTTTGTCAAACTTAACACCTTTCTTTTCTTTGATTTCGTCCAAAATTCTTTCATATTTAGATTTGTCTTGTTGCATAACAACATCACTGAACATTTGGATAAAACGACGATATGAGTCGTAAGCAAAACGAGGATTTCCTGTAAGTTTTGCCAAACCTTCAACAACAGTGTCATTAAGACCAAGGTTGAGGATAGTGTCCATCATACCAGGCATTGAAACTCTTGCACCTGAACGAACAGAAACAAGAAGAGGGTTGCTTGGATCGCCAAATGTCTTTCCTGTAATTTTTTCGATTTGAGCAAGTTTTGCTTCAATTTGAGCTTTGATGTCATCATTGATCATCTTTCCATCATCATAATATTTTGTGCAGGCTTCTGTTGAAATTGTAAAGCCTTGTGGAACTGGAAGACCAATTCTTGTCATTTCAGCAAGGTTAGCACCTTTTCCGCCAAAGAGAGCTTTGTTTTTTCCATCTGCTTCTTTGAACAAATAAACATACTTTTTCATAAATCTCTTTTTCTCCTTTTAGATATGTTCATATTATATCAAATTAACAACAAAAATGGCAACAAAAATAACACATTTGCAAAAAAAATAGGCATTTTTCTTGCCTATTTTTGTTTTTTATAAAATATTTTCCAAATACTGCAAAAGTTTTTCTTTTCCACATCCGTTTTCAGATGAGTATGCCATAACCATTTCTTTCCTCACTCCAAGTTCTTTGGCAATTGCACTGCACGCTTGAGGAACTTTTGACTTCGCAAGTTTGTCAACCTTTGTTGCAATCACAATGTAAGGAATTTGATAAGAATTTAAAAATTCAAGCATCATCTTGTCAAGTTCGTTTGGTTTGTGGCGACAGTCAACAAGAACAAAAACAGTTTTAAGATTTGGAGATTTGATGAGATATTTTTCCATAAGCCCTGCCCAGTTCGCAATATGTTTGTGCCCTGTCTTTGCATATCCATATCCCGGCAAGTCAACGATGCGAAACAGTTCATTGACAACAAAATAGTTTATCATTTTTGTCAAGCCTGGGGTTGAAGATGTTTTCGCCAAGTTTTTTTGATTTGTAAGCGAGTTAATGAGAGAACTTTTGCCGACATTACTTCTGCCGACAAATGCAAACTCTACCATATCATCATCTAAAATCTTTTTTTCCTCAACAACGCTTGTGAGATATCTTGCACTTGTTATCTTCATATTTTTATTATAACAAATCTTGTTAAAAATGTAAATAAAAAATTATTTAAATTTTTTTAAACAATCACTTGCAAAAAATGTCAAAAAAGGGTTATCATTAAACATATTAAATCTAAGGAGAACCCATTTGAAAAACCAAAACTTTATTCAAGCTATAAAATTTACACTTTTTTCTCTCTCCGCAGGAGCAATTCAACTTGGCGTCAACGCAATAATGTATGAAGTTCTTCACATTGACTATTGGGTTTCATATTTGACTGCACTCATTCTTTCTGTTCTTTGGAACTTCACATTCAACCGCAAGTTTACATTCAAATCAGCAAGCAATGTTCCTTTTGCAATGTTCTTGGTTGCTTGTTTTTATGGAGTGTTTACCCCTGCATCAACCTGGTGGGGACACGAAATGGAAAGAGTTGGAGTTCCGGGACTTGTTGTAACAGTCTTTTCAATGCTTGTCAATTTTGTAACAGAATTCTTCTATCAAAAATATTTAGTGTTTAGAGACAGCTTAAAGGAATTAAGTGAGGACGAAAAATCTTTTAAGACTATAATGAAAGTTCTCACTGAAAAGTTTTAATTTTTTCAAATAAGGAGATAATTACCCCTATGAACAAGAAAACAGACAAGGCCGTTCTTCCATATTACACAAAAGGAGAAGAAATCTTCAATGCTGTAACACACATTGTTGGTGGCGGATTTGGAATAGTCTTTCTAGTTCTAGGGGTTGTTTTTTCTCACCTACATTGCAATTGGATTGGCATTATGAGTATGTATATCTACGGAATATGTATGATAATTGCCTACACGATGAGTTCAATCTATCACTTCTTAAACCGAAATCTGGCAAAAAAAGTTTTTCGAGTGTTTGACCATTGCTCCATTTTTTTGCTTATTGCCGGAACTTACACTCCTTTTTGTTTGATAACCTTGCTTAATGCGCCCATTTGGGGTTACAGCCTGTTTGCTGGAGTATGGGCATTGTCGATCCTTGGCATAACCCTCACCGCAATCAATCTGCACAAATGGAGAATCTTGTCTATGACGCTTTATCTTGTGCTGGGTTGGTGTATCCTAATTGCAATAAATCCTCTGCTAAAGTTTTTGCCAATAGCGGGGTTTATCTGGTTGCTTGGAGGAGGAATTTCCTATACCATTGGAGCAATCTTCTTTGCCTTTGGAAGCAAGGTCAAATATATTCACAGTGTTTGGCATTTGTTTGTTCTTCTTGGAAGCATTTTGCAATTCGTAAGCATCTTGTTTTATGTCATTTTGCCTTCATAAAATGCCCCCTTAAATTTTTCAACCGCAATAAAAAAGACCAATTTGATAATTGGTCTTTTTCTTATTTTGTTTCTGACACAACATTGTCATCAAACCCACAATCTTGACTTGAATAAAAATCCTTTGCAGTCTTAACCGTTATATCATAAACTTCTTTCATAAGTTTTTCAGAAGCAGATTTTTCATCAAGAGTTTTATCATAATGCATTGGCTTGCAAATTGTATAGAAAATTTTATATTTAAACTTTCCATTTCTTTTTTTCTTTCTTTTGAAAGTTACAACAAGAGGAACAACTGGGACATCGTTTTTTACCGCCATTGAGAAAGCACCTCTTTTAAATGGTCTTATCTCTCTATAATATGGCCAAAGCGACCCTTCTGGATTGTAAAGCACAGGCTTTCCTTTTTTAAGCAAATAGCTTATGTCTTCATTGAACTTTCTCATTCCAGAAACACTGTTAACGGGAATTGGAATCCCCCCAAGAGACCTTAAGAAAAAACCAATCATTGGTCGTTTTATGTTTCTATCAAGCGTCGTAAAATAAATTTTTCTCCAAGCACACAAATTTGTCCCTACACTCAAGTCATCAAAAACATGCACATGGTTGCAGGTCATAACAAAAGCTTTTCCTTTAAGTTCTTTAAGATATTCCCCTCCATAAGTCTTCATCTTATATTTCAAAACCATAAAAGGATTGAAAACACCAACAGCCAATGCTCTAAAAAACGCCGCCCACATACGGAAGAAAATGTTTCTTGGTCTAAAACTGTAATTCCCATCAAACTTAACTTTTCTCTTTTCGTTTTTAATCGTCAAAATATTGTCATCAGGTCTATCAGGACGATTTATCCCATCTTTATCTATCATTTATAAACTCCTAAAAAAACTCAAAAAATTTACAGATTAATATATCTCTGCGTTCAGCAATTATATTCTATATAATTTAACAAATTTTTGCAAGCATTTTTCGAAATTTGTCGGATTTTGCAACAAGATAACCAACATTTAACCAAGCACACTTCAAATTGTTGCAAAAACTTGCAAAGAATAAAAAAATTTAAGGAAACCAAAATTTCCTTAAATTCCATCTTTTTCAGAACTTCCTTCCAAAATTTTTAAGATTTTGTCAAATCTTTTTGTTTCTTTTTTGTCAAGATTGTTTTTCACATCATTAACAACCGTTCCATCTTCTTTCTGTTGATATAAATCGAAAAACTTTTGTGTAGGAACCAACAAAAACTCTCGTTTGTCTTTTTCAGACTTTTCTTTTGAGATAAACCCTTTCTTTATCAATTGCTTGATTTTATATGTTGCGTTTGGTGCAGAAATATCAAGAAATTCTGCAAATTCTGTAATTGTTGGTTTGTCCATAAGAAAAATACATTCAAGGCACAAATATTCCGAAGATGTAAGCGCATCTTCGCCATCTTTAATTTTTGAAAACATATTTTTGTAGATGACCAATTTAATCTTTTTATAAAACTTTGCCAAACTTTTTTTCCAGCTCATCTTACTAAATCTCCCATTTGTTAATTCTAACACAAACAAAAAGAAAAAACAAATGATTTTGTTAAATTTTTTTAAATATTTTTCTGAAAAGTATTATAACCTTAACACAAAACAAATTAACATCTCTTAAGACAACTTCCGTGTTTTTTCTGCATTGTTTTTGCAAACAAAATTAGTTTAATCTACAATTTTTAAAAAAATTTGAAATTATCTTGATTTTTTTTAAATTTAGTGCTATGATATTCAAGTCAAAATCAAATATGGTCCTATGGTCAAGCGGTCAAGACGCCGCCCTCTCACGGCGGAATCAGGGGTTCGATTCCCCTTAGGACTACCAAGACGAAACCGACTGAACCCGTCATTTTTCGGGCGAAAGTCGGTTTTTTGTTTTATTTTACGAATAGATATAAATAAAAATGAAAAGCAGTTCGCAAGAGCTGATTTTTTTGTTGACAAAAAGAACAAAATCCCTCCTATGTAAATTTGCCTTTCGGCTGGTAGGTTTGCATAATTCTCGTATAAAGTCAACTGATCAAAAAAATTTGCTTAAATCATTTAATGTCAAATTTTTGTATATATTAAATTTACTAAGGTTAAACACAAAAGTTTGGCCTTTTTTTATTGTCATACAAATTTTTTTGATTTTATCGTTGACTTCCTACCAACAAGCTTTCACCCGAATTATGCCTCTTTTGCGATTGCCGAAAGGCAAATTTATCTAGGAGGTTTAAAAAATATGAAAAAAGTAGTCTATTCCGTTTCAAAAGTAAATCACAGAGACGAAAAAATGAAAGGTGTAGGATACATAGCTGAAGGAAACTTGATCTTTCCTGCAATCTCAGCAAAAGGTAATCCATACATCAGAATCTTTGAAGATGTTGCGAACAGATGTAAACCATTTACACAAGACTCAACAGAATTCAAAGGCTACATAACAGTTGCATATACAGATGTGCCTGTTCAACGTAAAGACGAAAGCAAAGAAATCGTTGATTACATCGAAGTTGAATACTCTGTATGGTTCAAGTATGTAGATTAAAACTTAATAGCGTGAAGCGATAACACCATAAAAACACTAGACATTTAAAACTTAAAAGGAAAAATAGAAATGAAAAAAGAAAAGAAACAGGATATATAGAAAAGCCTGTTCAAAACAAGAAAGACAAAATCTTCGCTTTAATTGAAAAGACAATTAACAACGAGCGAGCTCATGGAGTTGCTGTAAACCTTGAACACAATGACACAATCGAAATTAGAATTTGGGCAGGAATTGACACGGCCGAAGATTTGCTTTTATTTATTGATTTGACACAAGCCCTTGCAACATTTGCAAAAAGAAAGTCTTTGGAAAGTTGTCAAAGAGCAAAGTTTACAGATATATTGAAACTTTTGACTGACAAGAAAGATCATTTGACTGAGATTAAGAAAAGACTACATAAAAAAGATATTACAAAATATGATGAAGAAATTAAACAAATTATTAAAAGTGAGGAAAAGTAAAATGTGTATAATTGCAGTTAAACCACAAGGAGTTGCAACTCCATCAAAAGAGATTTTAAAAAATATGTTTGATGCAAATCCTCATGGAGCAGGAATTGCGTTCAACTCAAATGGAAAACTTAATATCGTTAAAGGCTTGATTACCTTTGAAGAATTTTGGCAAGCTTGTCAAAAGATAATCAAAGAAAATGGTGCAATATATCATACAAGAATTGAAACAAGTGGTGGGATTTGTAAAGAACTAACCCACCCTTTTTTGATTACAAATGATATCAAAAAGCAAAGACAACTTCACATTGAAACGACCTATGGCGAAGCTGTTGCACATAATGGAGTTTTCGGTGAATTTAAATTTAAAGAAAATGAAAATGATACAACTCAATTTATCTCAACATATCTAGCGCCACTTCAAAAAGCAAAATGGCTTGCAGATAGAAGCTTACTTAATGATGACTTTGAACTTATTATCAACAAATTATGCGGCAGTTCGAACAAGCTTGCAATCATAAACCAATCTGGACAAATAAAAAGATATGGCAAGAATTGGGTTTATGACAATGGAATTTACTATTCAAACCATACATATCAAACACCACAAAGAACATATTCACATCATTTTTATGGACCTTTAACTTGTTTGAGTTGGGAAGATAAAACAACCGAAGAAAAGATAATAAAAAGCATTCATGCACAAGTTAAAAGATTAAGAAATTCTGATCCTGATTTTGAAATGGTATATCAACGTTGGAATATGTATATGAGCGAAGAAGAGTTGCTTGATTGCTATGAAAACGGTTGGGTTTAAAAGGAGTTGTTATGGAACTTAAAAAAGTAAGAGAATATGTCGATGAAGACGGTGTAATTAGCAAAGGCACCAAAGTAAAAACTT
>JAGBBH010000020.1 GCA_017938505.1 Clostridia bacterium
TAGGAGTAAAATTTAATGAAGAATTGGAACCAAAATAAATTTGCGGAACTTTTCCAATAATAACACTTTCAGCAACAAGCATTTCAGTAACACTGTCAATTGTTGTAGAATATGCCGGCAAGACCATACTTACAGAAGCATAAAGTTGAATGTAAACACAATGATTTGTTTGATTTATCCCGGCACTAGTGAAAGTGTTTTCAAAAGTCGAAGTCATTGCACCAATAGAAACCAACTTCAAATTTATTTTCGGACCCAAACCAACCAGAAAAGGAAGTCCAGTAAATGTCCCCAACGGAACATCAATTCCTTGTTTGCCCATATTGTCAAGATAAACTTGTGCTACTTGATAAAACTTTCTTGCAATCAAATTCAGTCTAACTGTTTGCAACGAAATTAAAACAACATTTCCCTCTTCATCATGCTCAACATTTACAAGGTCATCATAAGTTATGTTTTCTTCATTCAAAACCGAATAAACCGCATCACTTACTGCAGAAGTTGAAAGAGAATAAACTGCGTGCCTTGTCGCCTCAATTACAACTGGATTTACGACAAAATATACATAAAAGAATCCTAACACAAATAGAGCAAGAAATAAAGAAAGACAAAAAACAGCCTTTTTCTTTCTTCGTTTTTTTAATTTCTTTTGATAATATTTCATTTAAAAAATATATATGCAATAACACTAATTAATTTTACAAGTCAAGCAAAACACATACAAAAAAACACCTATCAATTTCAAAAATTGAAAGATTAAGAACTTTTTAATATTATCAATATATAGTGTGTTATGCATAACATACTACACAACAATATGTGTATTATGTTATTTTTTAGTGTGTGACCTAAATATAAGTGCAAACAAAAAAGCAAACCCAACAGCAGCAGCAATTCCTCCTGCAGTTGCAGTCAATCCTCCAGTAAAAATCCCCAAAGGTCCGTGAGTTTTAATTGCTCCTATCACCCCTCTTGCAAGTGATGCACCAAACCCAATGATTGGAACATTGACACCTGCTTTTGCAAAATCTGAAATATATGAAAACACCCCAACAGCCTCCAAAAACACTCCAACAAGTTCAAATGTTACCAAAATTCTGGCCGAGGTTATATTGGTTGTAATTATCAAAATTTCACCAATCATACAAAACAGCCCACCAATTAAAAACACCCATAGATAATCCAAAAATATTTCCATTTTTATCCCCCTACGATTCAACGACAATGGCGTGGCAAACCCCTGGCACGGTGTCGCCTTGTTGAGATGAAGTTGTGCTAAGCAATGCCCCTGTGGGCAAAAACAGTACTTTTTTATATTGTCTTTCTCTAAGTTTTGCCATTATAAAAGAATTAAAAACCGTTGCACAACAACCTGCGCCAGAACCACCACATAATGTTCGCTGCTGGCGTTTAAAATACATTTGTCCACAATCCCCATAGTTTAGACCAAGTTTAACTCCTTCCTCTTCCATCAAATCAATCAAAATTTCACTTCCAAGTTTTCCCAAATCTCCAGTAACTATCAAATCATAATCTTCTGGACTTGTTTTTGTATTGTTAAAATGACTTAACAAAGTATGCCTTGCCGCTGGCGCCATTGCCGCCCCCATATTGTTAACATCTCTAATACCCCAATCGACAACCTTTCCAAATGTAACAGATGACACTCTTGGACCTTGCCCATTCATTGACAGCACACAAGCTCCCGCACCTGTTACGGTCCATTGCGCTGTTGGCGGTCGCTGATTGCCAAGTTCCAAAGGAAAACGATATTGTCTTTCAGCTGTAGAAAAGTGCGAAGCCGTGCAACAAACAACATTTTCGCAATAGCCACCATCAACCAAAACAGATGCAACAGCCATACTTTCCGCCATTGTCGAACAAGCACCATATACCCCCAAAAACGGAAACTCAAATGCCCTTGCTGCATAGGACGAACTGATAATTTGATTCAGCAAATCTCCAGCAATCATCATATCAATGTCTTTTGGTTGCAACTTTGCCTTTTGCACAACACCCGTTATTGCATTCTCTATCATTTTTCTTTCAGCCTTTTCAAAAGAGTCCTCACCAAAATGGTCCTCTTTCATCACATAATCAAAATAGTTCTTAAAATTGCCATCACCTTCTTTTGGCCCAACAATGGAATAAGAACCAATGATTTTTGGTTGATTTTTCAACTTTATGGTTTGCGCCCGATTTCTATTCACTTGCATATCTTTCTCCCGTTTTACACCCTTTTAAATTGGAATTATAATACATCTCAACCAATTCCAAACATTCTAAAACAACGAAATTATCCAATATATCAAACCAACAACAATGCTTGATGAAATCCCAAAGACAATGACAGGTCCTGCAATTGTAAACATTTTTACACATATTCCATAGATTATTCCTTCGCTTCTGAACTCTACAGATGGACTTGCAATCGAATTTGAAAATCCCGTAATTGGCACAATCGACCCTCCGCCAGCGAACTTTCCAATCTGGTCATACACCCCAAGCCCTGTGAGAAACGAGGCAATAAAAATCAATATAATAAGCGTATATGCCCAAGCAGACTGTTGCGAAACAGTTGGAAAAATCAGCATAATAATATCATTAATTGCCTGTCCAATCAAACATATAAGCCCACCGACCCAAAACGAATTAAACAGCGATGGCCACGGTCTTGTTTTTGGTATTTTCGCACTAACATATTTTTGATATTGTCCATTCCTTTTCGCATCTTCCATAAAACTCCCCTCATTATACAGTCTAATTGTTGCCAAAAAAAACTTTTATTAACCTTAAAATCAAAAATATTGTAAAAAAAATCAGCAAGCAGAATATTTACAAAAAATCAGCAAAAACTAACAACAAAAATGGAGGTTTAAATATGAAAAAAATAATAATTGGAGCTTGTGCAATTGGAATGTGTTTTGTTTTAACAGCGTGCGGAACATCTAAAAATGATGCAACGCTCACAAGACTTGGCAATCAACTTGATGAAACTGCAAACACTATCAGCAACATACAAACAATAAACCCAACAGAAATCACCCTTACAGCAGATTCTTTAGAAAAAATTTCTGCAAAAGAAAGCCCTTATCCTCTTTACAGAAACATAAGAACTGCACAGGAATCGCTTCAAACTGAAGAGCAAATTAAATCTATAATTTTAAACAAAACAACCAATATAAAAAGCAACCTTTCAAAAAACCTAACACTTTCCAAAAGTCAAATTTCCGCAATCAAAGAACTGACTGAAAATCTTGGAAAATATACAAACTCAATTTCTTATTCAAAAAACGATTTGCAAAGCACTGCAAAAGCAATTAATTCATTGAAAAAAAATGTTGAAAAATTTTCTCCTCAACTTAACGCAAAAATCAACCGACTTACCTGCAATTCAAATGCAAGGAGTGCCTATTATGAAAACCTTCTTAACACTTTAAACGAAATTGAAAACTGCGTATGCCCTTATGGCTATGACAATCAAATGGCATTATACAAAGAACAAAACACGCAAAATCAATTTAACATCTCACAAAACACAACCAACGATACAAACGAATCAGAAAACAAGCAAGGAATTAAAAACATTGACACATATCAGCAAACAACCAATAACTATACAAACTGTAATGATTGCGATGACAAAAACTGCGAGAATTGCACAAACCAACCACTACAACTTCAATATTATAACCAATATGCAACTCCTTATGGATTAAGAAATCACTATCCTTACAATTATTCTGCAATCACACCTTATTCACAATTCAATCCCAACCGCAACACAGACACCTATGGTCCGACACTTAGAAACATCGACACCTATGGCAACAATTTTGCTTACAATGGCATTAACAATTACCCCGCCTATAATAACGCATACAACAACTTTATGTTCAATAAGAGATATTACCCTAACCAACAATTCGGACACTTTTACACATCAAACGATATCAATCGTCTTGCTTATGAAAATGTTCCGCCAATGACAACTTATGTAAATTCATCAGCAGACAATCTTGAACCTTCCATTAATGAAAACCAAGAAAAAACTGAAGAAAATACAACAATTCAAGACAATCTTGCCAATACACCAAAAACACTTGAATATATTGCCGAAAGAGATGATAAAAACACCATAATTGAACACAATGACCCCATCTCAAATACCGACTCAGAACAAACAACACATTCTCTCAGCACAGAAATTTTAGAAACTTCAGCGACATTTAAACCAATTACAGAAAATAAATGTCAATATTTGTTATTTTTAAGAGAAAAATATGATATTGAATTATTTTCTTCAAATGCAATGGAAATTGAAATTAATTTGTATAGAGATTATCTTAAAACAAGTGTCAATGAAAATGATTGTTTCAATGTTGAAAATAATGTAAAACAAGTGAATTCGATATTGTATATAACAGGTAAAGGAAATATGTGTCCATGTACAAATAATAATCTTTTATCATATAGTTCAGTTATTAATAATCTTATTTTCGGTGATGATACATTATCAATTGGGGAGAAATGTTTTGCTAATTTTCAGTTGTTGAAAACAATTGATTTGAGAAATATTCAGAATATCAGTAAATATGCATTTTATAATACAAAATTAATCGATATTTATTTCCCAAAAACTCTCAAAAGAATCGAAAAATTTGCATTCAGTAATTGTATTGATTTGAAATTAATATCTTTTGAAGAAAGTGATGAAAATGAAGAATTAATCATAGAAAATGATTCTTTCAACCATTGTAAACAATTAGAAACAATAAATATTCCAAAACAATTGAAAACATTCGATCCAAAAATATTTGAGAATTGTAATATGTTAAAAGAAATAACAATTGCAAAAGATCATGAAAAATATAATGTTGTTGAAAATGTATTATTTACAAAAGATGGAAAGAAGATAATATATTATCCAAAAGGAATA
>JAGBBH010000021.1 GCA_017938505.1 Clostridia bacterium
CCTTCATAAGAAATGAAATGTGGTTGACTCACTTTTTTGTTGAGTTTCATTCTTTTGAGAACACTGCGTTTAATCCAAGAAAGGTCAGAATCTTTCAAAAAACCAGAAAGTTGGCCTCTTAAAATGCTTGGTGCGTGTTCTTTGAAGTAGCCCAAAGAGAATGGGTTGAAAGATTGAACAGCAAATTCACCATTATAATTTTTCAAGATGTCAATCAATGCTTGTTCAAGTTTTCCAACTTTATATTTGTTTTTAATTTCGATCAATAGAGGAACTTTCCCATCAACAAAATCCAAAACCTCTTGCAATGTTGGAATTTTCTCTTTGCTTCCTTTGAGAGTGAGGGCTTTGATGTCTTGTTTTGTTAAATATTTAATGTAACCATCATTGCCAGTCATTCTTGCCAAAGAATCGTCGTGAAAAACGACAACGGTGTCGTCAGAAAGAAGTTGAACATCAAGTTCAATTGCATATCCTTTTTCGATTGCTTTTGAAAATGCGAGCATCGAATTTTCTGGAACATTTTTTCCGTGATAACCTCTATGAGCAATTGGTGTTTCAACAAGCCAACTTTCAAACAAATTCATAATTTAATCCTTTTTTGTGTATTTTTTTTATTTTAGCGGATTTTTCTTCTTTTGTCAAGAATAAAGGTTGATTATTTTTCTATTACTTAATTCTACTCTTTCTCGTTATTGTTTATGAAATTTTTTATTGTTTCCAGACGGATTTTTGCGTCGTTTTTGCTAGCATTAAGAAGTTCTTCAGCTTCCTGTCCTTTGAGTTCTTTAATCGCTTTGAAACGACTCTGACCATTGATAAATTCTTCATATTTTTCAAAGTCTGCAGTGCTGTCAATTTCAAGTTTGTCAAGAGAAGGATTATATCGAAGTAGTTGCCAATAACCACAATCTACCGCTTTCTTCATTTCAAGAGAGGTTTGAGCCATATCAATTCCGTGATTTGTGCAAGGTGCGTAGGCAACAATCAAACTTGGACCATTAAACCTTTCGGCTTCTTTGAATGCCTTGATGCATTGGTTCATATTCGCACCCAAACTTACTTGTGCAACATAACAATTTTTAGAGGCAATTGCAAGTGCAACTAAGTCTTTTTTCTTTGTAGGCTTTCCTGCGTTGGCAAATTTTACCATAGCTCCACGAGGAGTTGATTTTGATGCTTGTCCTCCGGTGTTTGAATAGACTTCTGTGTCAAGCACGAGAATGTTTACATTTTCACTTCCGTTCAAGATGTGGTCGAGTCCGCCATATCCTATGTCATAAGCCCAACCATCGCCTCCGATAATCCAAACACTCTGGTCTGGATTTTGTGAATATTTTTGTCCAATTTTGATGCCTAGGCCAAATTCTGCATTATCTTCAAACAGAGAATTTGCCCAAGCGGGGCCCTTGCCATCTTTGTTTTTCATATAAGGGCAACTTGGGAAAGAACCTCCATAAATGCTTGAACAACCAGTTGCATTTGCGACAACCATTTTTTCGCCAAAAAGCATCGTGGCAAGTTTGATGTAAGGAGTTTCTCCACAACCGCCACAAGCACCAGAGAAAGAGAACAGGCAGTCTTTAAATTGAAGCCCCTTTGGAAAATCTGTTGAGAATGGAGTTGTCTTTTCGCAAGGCAAAGAGGAAGTTTTTGCATAGTTTTGTTTTTCAATTTCCAAAATTTCGTTTGCCATACGCATAACAAGTGCCTTGTCTTTTGCTGGACAAACATTTGCACAAACGCCACAACCAGTGCAATCTTCTGGACTGATTTGCAGGCGATAATAGAAGTCTTTCATTCCAAACGCAGCAGCAAATTCAACATCTTCAGGGGTTTCGCATTTTACAAGGACAGGCTTAATTGCATTGTGCGGGCAAGAAATAACGCATTGTCCACACTGTATGCAGTTTTTTGGAAACCATTGTGGAAGATGTCCAGCAATTCCTCTTTTTTCAAATTCTGCGGTTCCAAGGGGAACAATTCCTGCTTTATTAAAAACGGAAACAGGGAGTTTATCGCCTTCTAATTTTTCAATTGGTTGCATAATTGACATATAGAATTTATCATCAATGTTTTTTTCTTGCAGGCTCAGATTTTTGAAAGTAAATTTTGATGTGTCAACTTTTTCTATGTTTTTGCAAGTTAATTTGACAGCATCTAAATTTTTCTTTACAACATCTTTTCCTTTTTTTGAAAATGTTTTTTCAATGTATTTTTTAATTTCCGCTTCCGCAAGAGCAAAATGAACAACATTTGAAACTTTAAAAAGTGCGGTTTGCATAATCATATTGATTTTGTTTCCAAGACCTACGCTTTCTGCAAGTTTTTGTGCATTAACAACGAAAAGTTTTGCTTTTTTCTCTTGCAAGGTCTTTTTGTAAACATCAGGCAACACTTTGTCGATTTCATCTGCACTGAAAATGGAATTGATAAGAACGGTTCCGTTCTTCTTCAAACCCTCAATGCAATTGTATCTGTGAACAAACGAAAAGTTGCTGATGCTGACAATGTCGGCATTTTCAACGAGATAGGCACTTTTGATTGGTGTGTCGCTTACTCTGATATGGCTTCTTGTCAAACTTCCACTTTTTTTGCTATCATATTCAAAATAGCCTTGAACGAATTTATCTAGGGCATTTCCAAGAATTTTGATAGTGCTCTTGCTTGCGGAAACCGTTCCATCAGAGCCAAGGCCCCAAAACTTCATTTGGAAGTTGTCGGTTTTTGTGTGATAATCTTCGCAAGGAAGGTTGCTGTTTAAAACATCATCAACAATTCCGACTGTAAAATTGTCTTTTTCTGCCTCAAAGTTGTCTATGACGGATTTTGCCATTGATGGAGTAAAGTCTTTACCACCAAGACCATATCTTCCACCCAAAACCTTAATGTTTGGGCGAGATTGCAACGAATTGACAACATCAAGATAAAGAGGCTCTCTTGAACCACATTCTTTTGTCCTGTCAAGAACAATTACCTTTTCTACACTCTGTGGCAGAAGTGCACAAAGTTTTTCATATTCAAAAGGTCTGTAAAGATGTAAGTTTAAAAGTGCGGTGTCTTTTGAAAGACTTTTGTTGGACAAAACTTCGGCAATGGTTTCGCAAGACGAACCCATTGAAACGATTATGTTTTTTGGTTTTTTGCTTCCAATCAACTCAAACACATCATAGTGCCTGCCAGTTAAAGATTCAAATTGTTTTAAAATTTCTTGTAAGGTTTCATAGATGTTCAAATAAGCCCTTGCTGAAAGTTCTCTGTTTTGGAAGAAAACATCTGGGTTTTGGGCAGTTCCTTTTTGATAAGGATTTGCGCTGTCAAGACCGCTTGTTTTGAAGTGTGAAATTTCTTTTTCAGGAAGCATTGTTTTGATTGTTTCGTCTGAAATGATTTCAATTTTTTGAAGTTCGTGAGAGGTTCTAAAACCATCAAAGAAGTGAACAACTGGCAAACTTGCTTTTAATGACAAAATGTGTGAAATTAAAGCAAAGTCGTGTGCTTGTTGAACAGACGAACTTGAAAGGATAATTGCTCCTGTTTGGCGGATTGCCATAACATCACTGTGGTCGCCAAAAATTGAAAGTGCGTGTGTTGCAATTGCCCTTGCAGCAATGTGCAAAACGCAAGGCAGGTGTTCTCCAGCAAGTTTATATAGGTTTGGTATCATAAGAAGCAACCCTTGACTTGAGGTGAAGGTTGTAGATAATGCACCAGAGCATAAACTTCCGTGAAGAGCACCGGCGGCACCGCCTTCAGACTGCATCTCGACCAAAGTTGGGATTTTTCCAAAAATGTTTGGTTTGCCTTTTGAAACCTCGCCATCGCAATATTCTGCCATTGGTGAAGATGGGGTGATTGGATAAATTGGAATCACTTCTGAAAGTTTATATGCCACCATTGCGGCAGCAGTGTTTCCATCGACAACCATTTTCATAATTTTTACCTCTCTTTTATAGGTTAATTTTAAAACTTTTTTTGTTCTCAAGTCAAATTTATTTTTGCTTTTGTTTGCTTATTTTATAAAATTAATGTAAAATAAAAATATGAGAAATTTGAAACTTACAATTGAATATAACGGAAGCGGATTTTTTGGCTGGCAAAGACAGGAAAATTTGCGAACTGTTCAAGGCGAACTTGAGCAAGCTTTTTTGACATTAATTGATGAAGAAGTCGCTGTTGAGGGCAGTGGGAGAACGGATAAAGGTGTTCACGCCCTTGGGCAAGTTGCAAGTGTCAAAATTGAAAGCAAAATTCCTCTTTGTAACATAAAAAGGGCGCTTAACAATTTGCTTCCGACAGACATTAGAATTGTCAGAGTTGAAGAAGTTTCACTTGATTTTCACGCACGCTTTTCTGCAAAAAGAAAAACCTATCGCTATGAGGTCCAAATTGGCGAAGATGCGAGTGCAATTAATTGCAATCTAATTGGACATTATCCATACAAAATAGACTTTGAATCAATGAAAAAAGCAAGCAAACTTCTGATTGGAAAACACAATTTTAAGGGGTTTTGCAGTGCCGACACTCAAGTTCAAAATTTTGAAAGAGAAATTTTTGATTTTACACTTTCAAAAAGAGGCAGAAAGGTTGTTTTTGAAGTTGTTGGAAATGGGTTTTTATATAATATGGTGCGAATTTTGGTCGGCACGCTTCTTGATTTGGGAAGAGGAAAACTTGCTGAAAGCGACATTGAAAATGCGTTAAAGACAGGCGAAAGGAAATGTGCGGGAATTACAATGCCTCCACAAGGATTATATTTGAAAAAAGTGGAATATGTTGAATGAAATATGGCAATGAAAAAAAGATGGCAAAAGCCATCTTTTTTTTGATTTGTTATTCTGCCGAAGGTGTTGGCAATGCTAAATCTCTATAAATTAACGCAAATGTGAATAATGTTCCTTCGTGATTAAAAGCAATGTCAATTTCATAAATTCCATTTGCATAACCAATGACATAACTGTAAGGTTTTGAAACCATTGTAACATGAACTGGTTCGGTTGTTATTGTCCTGTAACCAAGGTCAACCTTGAAAGAATAGGAATATGTTTTAAATTGTTGGTCTTCTCCTGCTGCAGGGTCTTCGTTGGGGAAGGTCATTTTTAAGTTAATGTTTATGTGTTGTTGTGCTTCAATGGACATTTTCAACACTTGATTTACATCTTCAGGGGAATATATCACATTGTTTTTAAGAGTGAAATCTGTTTCAGAGAACACTGTTTCAGGTGAACTTGCACTTTGATATTGCGAAATGTCTATGTTTGCTTTGCAAAGTTCAGGGATACCGTCATTGTCTTCAATAGGTGGAGAAGTAGGGTCTGTTGTAACCATAAAATCAGTCAATTTTGTGTACATCATTTTTTCTTCTTCAAAGATTGCGGTGTAGGTTCCCTTGGTTGATGCACTTACAGTGAAAGTTAAAGTGCTTTTGATTGGTTTTTCTTGAGAATCTAATTCATTTGTAATGGTGAAAATATGTTCATCATTGACAATTGATGTGTTTTCATAAACCCAGCAAATGAAGTGACTTCCTTTTTTTGCGGAAGCGGTTAAAGAAACCTCTTGACCATCTTTATAGGTTCCATTTCCTGCGACAGAACCATAAAGCATTGAACTTGAATATACCAAAACAGGATAAGAAGCGACCTCCTCGCATCCAAACAATGCAAAAACCGGCATTACAATCAGAGCCAGAAGCATAAAAGCAAATTTTCTTTTCATAAAACCCTCTTAATTTGTAAAATTTAAATTGCAGGTCAACAAGATTTAAAGTGAATGAAGTAAACTCAATTCAAATGATAATCTTACTTATTATATATTATTGTAAATTTTCAATTAAAAAGTCAAACAAAAAAAGCATAACACAAAAAATTAATTTTTTAGAGTATTTTTCAAATGCTTGCATAAAATAGGTCTTGTAAGGAGTTTTTATGTGGGAACTTTCTATTGCTGTTGACCTAAAAAACCTTGAAGTTGCCAAGTTTATATATCAAACACTTAAGTCTAGAAGTGCGGAATATGAAACAGTTGTAACTTGTTATGAGCAATTTGACACCATTTTTGTTTTGCTTGCCTGTCCAGAAAATTTTCAGGCGAGGGTGTCGGTTGAGGTTGAAAGGTGCATAATCAAGGCAATTTGTGATTTTTATAAAGAAAAATTTTTGGCAGAAAATTTGCGACTTCCACTTCACGAAAATATGAGTTTAATGGCTTTTAAAAAGGCACTTATAAATTTCGACAAAGAAACAGATTTCTATCTTATAACCAAAAATTTGGAACTTAAAAGCAATTTGCATTTGGATTCTTTTTATCATTTTAAACTTAAAGGTTTAAGGGAAAAGTGGTCGGAACTGATTTCACTTGCAAACGAAAACAGTGATTATCTTGTGAGCAATGAGGCTTTTTTTGATTTGCTTAAATTTTTGATTGACAATTTGGAAGTGTGTGCTGATGAGATAAATGTTTTTGAAGATGAAAATGGCTATTTTATCAAACCCCAAAACAGAGAAGATGAGGCGGAATATCAGAGTTTGTCAAAAGAGGGACTTGTTTCAAGTTTAATTGAACTTTCTCCAAAAAAGATAAATTTATTTTGTTGCAGTGATGACAACACTACTGGATTCTTGGCGAAAATTTTTGAAGAAAGAGTTAACATTTGTTATAACAAGAGTCTTGAAAAAATTGAAAACTTTTCCTTTTTAAAATGATGAACCATTGCTGTGCATTTGGCTGTTTGTTGCGAGAATTTATAAAATTTGAAAAAATTTGTTTTATCTCTTGACAATTTTTTTTAAAAGTTTTACAATGCTATTGTTTAGTAAAAGACAAGTAGCACTTTTGTTTTGCGCACAGAGAAAAGTCGGTTGGTGAAAGACTTTGGCAAACTCAAGATGTGAAACCACCTTTTATGTTTGAAAACACAAAAAGATGAATATTGAGTGGTGCAGTTGCACAATTAAGGTGGAACCACGGTTTTGAAAAATCGTCCTTAAAAAACAAGATTATTGCTTGCTTTTTGAGGATTTTTTGTTTTAAAAAAGAGTTTAATGCTTCAAACAAAAAAATCTCAAGATAAGAGTGATAATTACATAAAAAGAAAAGGAGCTTGAAAATGGAAAAGAAAGAAAAAAATGAAAAATTGCAAATGGCAAGACACTCTCTTGCACACATTTTGGCTAAAGCTTTGACACAACTTTATCCAAACACAAAGTTGACAATTGGACCTGCAATTGATGATGGGTTCTATTATGATGTTGACACAGATGAAATGCTTACACCAGACCATTTTGATGTAATTGAAAAGAAGATGAAAGAAATCTTAAACAAAGGCGAAAACTTTGAAAGAAAAGTTCTTTCAAAAGACGAAGCTCTCAAACTTTTTGCTGACAATGTTTATAAATGTGAAATTATCAATGAACTTCCCGCAGATGCTGAAATTTCTGTTTATTTCACAGGAGAAGATTTCTTCGACCTTTGCAGTGGACCTCATGTTGAGAGTGCAAGAAATTTGCAAAACTATGCTTTCAAAATTCACGCCGTAAATGGTGCATATTGGAGAGGAAGCGAAAAGAATAAGATGCTTCAAAGGGTTTATGTCTATGCATTTGCTGACAAAAAACAACTCAATGACCATATTGCAATGGTTGAAGAAGCAAAGAAGCGCGACCACAACAAACTTGGCAGAGAACTTGAACTTTTTACAACAGTTGATTACATTGGACAAGGTCTTCCAATTTTGCTTCCAAAAGGAACAAAAATCATTCAAACACTCCAAAGGTTTGTTGAAGATGAGGAAGAAAAAAGAGGCTGGAAACTTACAAAAACTCCACTTATGGCAAAAAGCGACCTTTACAAGATTTCTGGACACTGGGACCACTATAAAGATGGTATGTTTGTTCTTGGTGATGAAAAGAAGGACAAAGAAGTTTTTGCACTTCGTCCAATGACTTGTCCGTTCCAATATCAAGCATATTTAAACAAAGCACGCTCTTACAAGGACCTTCCTCTCCGTTATGATGAAACCTCAACGCTTTTCAGAAATGAAGCAAGTGGTGAAATGCACGGACTTATTAGAGTTAGACAATTTACAATTTCAGAAGGGCACTTGATGTGCACTCCAGAACAATTGGAAGAAGAATTTAAGGGTTGTCTTGAACTTGCAACATTTATGCTCAAAACTTTGGGTCTTTATGAAGATGCTTCTTATCGTTTCTCTCAATGGGATCCAAACAACCGTGAAAAATATATTGGCACAGAAGAACAATGGAATGAAGCACAAGGGGTTATGGAAAGAATCTTGAACAAACTTGAAATCCCTTATGAAATTGGTGTTGGAGAAGCTGCTTTCTATGGGCCAAAACTTGACATTCAGATTAAGAATGTTTTTGGAAAAGAGGACACTCTCATTACAATTCAAATTGACCAAATGCTTGCAGAAAAGTTTGGCATGGAATATACGGACAAAGACGGGTCAAAGAAAAATCCATACATTATTCATAGAACAAGCATTGGTTGCTATGAAAGAACCCTTGCATACCTCATTGAAAAATATGCGGGAGCATTTCCACTTTGGCTTGCCCCAGTGCAAGTTAAGGTTCTCACTTTGACAGAAAGAAACAATGACTATGCAAGAAAGATTTATGAGCAATTGAAAGATGAGAACATCAGAGTAGAACTTGATGACAGAAATGAAAAAGTTGGCTATAAAATTCGTGAAGCAATGTCAATGAAAATTCCATA
>JAGBBH010000022.1 GCA_017938505.1 Clostridia bacterium
CAATGGTTGATAGAGCAATTATTGTCAAAGAGTTTATGGAACAAGACGCCTTCGCATTTAATGTTGGTGTTGATTATGGTTCGTTTGCTTTAGATGGAAATGTTTATGTTGACTTTGAACAGAAACTTTTTGCTATAAAAGATGTTGTTGTAGGAAACAATCTCCTTAATGCGTCAATTATAAATGATATCGCTTATGTAGAATATGCAGGACAAAAAGTTAAATTTGAAATCTCAAATGTAAAAGACCTTGTGGCAATTGTTATGGCAATTGTTGAGAATAATGAAGAAAAAGAAGTTGACAATTCTAACACAGAAACAAAAACTGGTTTTGTTGTCGATATTATGAATGAAATCTTTGGCGAAGATGTTTCAACTTATTCAATTGGAGAATTGTTGAAAAAATTGCAAGTTAGTATTTCTGGAGATCTTGACAATATTGTTCTTAATGTGATTTTGTCATCTGTAATTTCTGAATCTGCAAAGATTGACTTCAAGATTGTTGAAAATGCAGTATATTCAATTGAAATTGATGCAATTGAAAGTCTTTCTGCGGACCTTGTTGTTGTGGCATACGAGGAGCCAAGTGTTATGGTTGACGAATATTATGATGTTCTAGGTGCACAAGAAGGAGTGTTTGTAGCAAAAATTGTTGATGGAGAAAAGGCTGCAACGGTTTCAGGAACAATTCAACTTGATTTAACAAATAAAGTTTATATTGCGATTTCTACAAAAGTAAGTGGAGTTTTGGTTGACATTAAGATTCTTGACAATGTTGTTTATGCAACAATTGGAGAAATTTGTATTTCGGCAGACCTTAACAAAGCTAAAACAATTTATGATTATGTTGTTAATAATTTTGACATTGAAGTTGTTGAGAAAGACTTTAAGTGGTTGGAATTGTTGAGTGGGCTGAATCTTAATTCAATAAATCCTATGGAAATGACAGGGCTTACTTGGACAATTAATAATGAAAAGATTGAGGTTGGTTATAAGGTAGGTAGCTGTGAGATTTTTGCAACTTTGAATGATGGTAAAAAGTATTTTGCTGTTTTGACAGAAGAACAACTTGTAGATGAGGTTGTTGCAGGACAATATCAAAACATTACACTTCCAACAACAAGTGAAGATGTTGAACAGTTTTTAACAAAGGCAAAGACTGTTTATGATATTGTTTGTGGTGGAATTTTTGAAACTACATTTAGTGCAACTTATAATGGATTTGATTTTGTTGGTTCATTGAAATTGGATTTGAATAGAGAAATTATTGAAATTTCAGATGTGATGGCTTATAGTGAAGAAGTGAAGGTGTTTGATGAAAAGGTGAACATAAGGCTTCAAAAAGATCCAGAAACATTGAAACAAACAGTTTACTTTGATTTCGGAAATATGAAATATAAGTTTGCAATTGAAGAAACGGTTTCAAATGAAGAAAATTCTACTTCACTTAAAGAAATTTTGACGCATATAACTTCAGAAGAATTTGGTGTTGTGATAGATTTTGGCGTGTTTGAAGAACTTGTAACAATGCTTCGCGATTACACACTTACGGATTATATCAACAATATGATTGTCGGAATTTTTGGAAACAGCAGCAACTTGATTGTAAAACTTTCTAAAATGAACGATTATGTTGAATCTAACATTCTTGGTGCAAATGTTACATTTGTTGGAAATGATATTAGTGCGCTTGGAGTTTCTGTTTATGATGTTTTGGTTGCTCAATTGAACAACATTCAAACAGCAGAAAGCACAATTGCAAACTTTGATACGGAAAAATATGAAGAATATCAAACAGATTTTGTTAAGGGAATGTTTGACAGTATTGAAGTTACAAATGGAATCTATTCGTTTGAAAGTGATATTGCAATTAGATATAGCACAACAACATTCTATGGCGATTTGACTGCAATGCTTGTAGAAAAATATGAAAATGACGAATTTGTTGGCTATGTTCCAATGGTTTCTGTTTCAACTTCAGCCCTTGGGTTTAGTAGTTATATCTATTTGATTGACAAAACTGTTTATGTTGACATTCACGGATTGCAAATAAAAGCAGACCTTAACGAAACAACAATTGATGAAATTATGGCTTTTGTTGAAGAAGAACTTGGAATTGCGTTAAGTGAAACTGAAGAAACTTTTGACCCAGTAGTTCCTGCGGTTGAGGCGTTTAGAGTTATCTTGCCAGCACTTGATGAGATTTATGGAACTTGGTTAGAAAGCGGATTGCAATTTAAGATTAATGATAAATTGCATTATAGCGAAAACTCTTATTTCTATGATATTGTTCTTCAAGCATTTGTTGAAACACAAGGAAACACAATTGTTCCAACAAAGATTGTTTTAGGTGCAAACATCCAAGACCCTAACACAACGCTGTATGACAGTTATGAAGAATTTTTGCTGAAAGACGGCGATAATGTGTTGGAAGTTCCAGAAACACAAAAACTTAACTTTGCTGCTTATTTGACAAATATTACTGTCGGCAAATATTTGTCAACAGAAAATCTTGCAAAGATATTCGTAAGTTCAGACAATTTCAAAACTATAACAGCATTGAAGTCTAATTATGTAACAACACAAGTCTCTGATTATAATTCATATCAAACAGCACTTGATTTGGCGGGTGCGGCTTACAAACTCACAATAGCAAATGAAAGCGGTGAATATAATTATAAACTTAACATATCTGGTGCGATTCTTTCACAAGATGAAAGTGTTCAAAACAAGACAGCATTAAGTGTGGGTGCTGTGGTTAGTGTTGGGCAGTTGTCAGAAGCAGAACTTGCTGATGCAAATGTGTTTAAACTTTTTGATGACAAATATATAAAAGTTCAAGGTGATGTTGCAATTGAAAACTACACAAATAATGTAAAAGGCTCAAGACACGAAATTGATTTATATTACGAAAGTAATAACACTAGTGCAATATATTTGACTTATGCTCACGATGATTATACTCTTGATTCTGCGGGGGTAGATAATAAGAATAATAACCATATTGGCACAAATCAATTTAAAGCAAAAATTGCTAATGCAAAACTCAGTGAAATTGTAGCAATGATTACTTCGTTTATGAAGGTTGATTTGGGAGAAGATTTTGAAAAGGCACTTGGACTTGACAAAAATCCTTGCACAACAGATTTTGAATATCTTCAATCATTGATGGGCATTGGTCAAACCGATGCTGGTGATGAAATTTCAAAGGTTGATGGAATTTTGAGTTCAATTGAAAATGTTGCTGCTGTTGTGAAGAACATTAATCTTGCCAAAGGAATTGATTCAGCAACAGGAAATGAAGCAATCAAACTTACATTTACAGTCGATAAAGATTTGGATTCGGCAACAGTTGAACAATCGGGAGATAATGCAATAATTCAACTTGTTATGCAATCAGAAAAGCAATCAGATGGAACTGTTCTTAACAAACTTCGTTCAATTACTCTTGATAATCTTATTATGGGAGAAAGTTCATTTGAAGATATTGTCGTAACAATTGGAGATTATTCTGCATCAGACTTCACTTATCAATATATTGATGATTCGACTGATTCTATTGAAGACCACTTTGTTTTTGACAATTTGGCAGAATTTGTTGATGTCGCAGTTTCAACTGTAAACACAAGAGGATTCAACTTTGCTGGCGTTGCAGAAGTTAGCATCATTGGAATTGATTTGCTTAAGGTTCAATATGATTTGTTTGCCTCTCTTGATGCAAATGGAGAACTGTATTTCTACCTTGAATTAGATGTTCCAAGCTTCGTTGATGTAACATATAATGCGGGAGGCTTTGGTGAAACTTATTCAATTTATTCTGCCTATGGTTTTGACAACCGTATTTCAATTTTGGAATATAAGAATGGAGTTCTTGACATAACTCAAAACACTTATGGCAACCGCTATACAGGTTGGGCTGCTTGGAAGAAGCGTGATGAAATTGATTGTCATCCAGAAGCAACATTCACAAAAGACCAAATTGGCGCAAACATTATGAAGATTATGGCCTATGCACTTGGGTTGACAGACACTGTTTACGATAAGATTGCGGACCTTGTTCAATCAATGAATCCATATCCTTCATTGGAACAAACATTAACATCATTCAAGGTTGTTGACAATGGTTATGAGATGGGTATTCACGGAGCAAGTTTAACAGGAGACGATTCATTTAAAGATATGACTGTAACTTTAGGTTTAAGTGGTGGTTATAGTGCAAACAACAGAACATTCAAGTTTATTGACAATCTTAAAACAACATTGAACATTGCTGATGCCGTTAAGATTCCTGTAAACTTACAATCTGTTTCAGGCACAAACTACACGACAGGTTATGGAAAAACATTATACACAAATGATTATTACAGAAAGCAATATCTTGCTAAATTTGCTTAAGCAATATGTTTGGCCATATAATAAAAGGAAGGGGTTTATTCCTTCCTTTTTTATAATTATTTTCAGAAATAAACAAGTTATTTTGGAAAATAAGTCAAAAAAAAGAAGTGAAAAATCACTTCTTTTTTTCTTATAATGCAAGTTCTTGTTTGTATCTCTCAATCATTTCATCGTCAATTCTTGCGAAAAGCGGTTTTGGAAGGTTAACTTTATGCGTTTTTGCGATGTTAATTTGAGTTGCATCGTCCCATCTTTCAGCATCAGCAGGAGAACCGGTGAAGTTTAATTGTTCTGTCCAAATTTCTGCGGTTCTGTTTGGCATAACAGGACTTGCGACAATTGCTAATGATTTTGCCATATTAAGACACAAGAACAAGACTTTTTTTGCTTCTTCTAAGTTACCATTCTTTATAAGCGTCCAAGGAGCAGTTTTTTCAAGATATGTGTTTCCAATTGATGCAAATCTCATAATTTCTTTATATCCAGCTCTGAATTCTGTTTTTTCAAACAAATCACCAATTGTTTTTGGACAAGTTTGAATTGCTTCAATCATTTCATTATCGTTGTCGTTTAAATTGTCTTTTATATCATTAAAATCAATGTTGAGTTCGCCGGCAAAGTTTTTGTTAATCATATTCAATGTTCTATTAAAGAAGTTTCCAAATTTTCCAACAAGTTCGGCATTTGTGTTAAGTTTGAATCCCTCATAAGTAAAATCACTGTCTTTGTTTTCAGGGAAGATTGAAACAAGGTATGCTCTGAGTGCATCAATGTCAATGTCGCTGTTGAAAAGGTTTTTGCAGAAAATTCCAATTTTCTTTGATTTTGAGAATTTTTGCCCTTCAAAGTTTAAGAAGTTAAAACCAACAACATTTGTTGCGAGGTTATACTTTTTGCAAGCAAGTTCCATACTTGGGAAGAAGGTTGCGTGGAAGTCAATGTTATCTTTTCCGATAAAGTTGTAAATTTCGCAGTTTTCGTTTTGCCAGCGGTCTTTAACCATTTCATCTCCGCCTAGTTCTTTTGTGATTGAAATGTAACCAATTGGAGCATCAAACCAAACATAGAAAACTTTGTCTTCATATCCTTTCATCGGAACTTTAATTCCCCAAGGAATATCACGAGTGATGCATCTTGGCAAGAGTCCTTCTTTAAACCATTTGTTGGTCATACTGTAAACATGTGGACGCCATATATCTTTTTTGCTTTCCACCCATTCTTCCAATTGTGATTGAAGTTTGTCAAGAGCAATGTAGAGGTGCTTTGTTGTCTTTTTTACTGCACTTTTGCCACAGAAACTACATTTAGGGTCTTGCAAGTCGTCGAGTTCATAGGTTTTTCCGCACTTGTCGCATTGGTCGCCATAAGCTTTGTCATAACCACAACTTGGGCACACACCATAAACGAAACGGTCAGCTAAAGCAACTTTATCGTGTTCGCAGAAAAGCATATTGCTTTCTTTTTCAACAATGTATCCGTTTTGAAGAATGTTGTTAAAGAAGTCGATTGTAACCTCTTTGTGTGTTTGTGTGTTTGTTCCGCTAAAAATGTCAAAGTCGATACAAAGTTTTTTTGCAATGTCTTTAACTTGACTGTTCATATATGAAATGTATTTAGAAGTTTCCATTCCGGCTTCTTTTGCAGAGATATAACTTGTTGTTCCGTGGTCATCTGTTCCACTTACATAAACAACATCGTTTCCTTTTGTTTTGTGATATCTCTTAAAAATGTCGCCAGGAAGCCAGCAACCAACGACATGTCCGAGGTGTGGCAATCCGTTTACATAAAGTAATGCAGATGTAACTAAAATTTTTCTTTTTTCCATAATAATATTTCTCCATTTTAAAAGTGATTAAGTGTGTTTTGCGATAAAAACATCAAAATGCATAATAATTTTAAATATTATCGCATTTTTTTTCATTTAATTATGCTTTTTGAATGTTTTTTAAATTAAAATAACTAATTGCACATTCGGTCACTTTTAATCTTTTCTGCAACTTCTTGAAGTGTGAGTTTGAATTGTTCAGAAGTTTCCATATCTTTCAGTGTGTAAATTTTTGAATTAACTTCATCTTCTCCAATAATCAAAACATATTTGATTTGTCTGCGGTTTGCTTCTTTCATTTTGTTTTTGAAACTTTTTGAAGCATACAAACATTCAGCTTTGATATCATTGTTTCGCAATTGTGCAAGAAGTGTTAAACCAAAATCAAATGTTTCGTCAAAAGTGATAATTGCACATTCAACTTCATTTGTTTGTTTTTGAGAGAAGTAGTCAGATTTTAAAAGTAAATCAAACAAGCGAGTAATTCCAATGCTCATTCCAACTCCAGGCATTTTCTTTTCAGAGAAGTATCCGCACAAGTTGTCATATCGACCACCGCCACCAATGGCAATTGAAGTTTCTTCGTTTTTTAAGAAAGCTTCAAAAACAGTTCCAGTGTAATAGTTGTGTCCTCTGATAATTGAAAGGTCGAAAATTGCATTTTTAACACCCATTAATTTGATTGCGTTTGCAACTTCTTCAAGTTCGGACAAACCTTGCAAAAAGAGGTCGTTTTTTGAAAAATTGCATAGATTTTGCTTAATTTCTTCAAAATTTCCGCACATTTTTGTTAATTTTATCAAATTTTCACTTTCTGGTTCAGTCAATCCAAGTTCGTTAAGCATAGAAATTGCTGTTTCAAGAGAGATTTTGTTAAGTTTGTCCAGCACAATGAAAATGTCGTTTGAAACATTTGTTTTGTCTAACTCTTCAATGTATCCTGCAAGGATTTTTCTGTTTGAAATATGAACATTTGTTTTTAGGTTAAGCGCTTCAAAACATTTTTCATAAAGATAAACACATTCTGCATCAGCAACCATTGGGAGAGATTCGTTTCCAATGATGTCGGCATCGCATTGATAAAATTCTCTAAAACGCCCTTTTTGTGGTCTTTCTCCACGATAAACTTTTCCAATTTGATATCTTTTAAATGGGAAATTGAGTTCGTTTTGGTGCATAGCAACAAATCTTGAAAGTGGAACTGTCAAATCGTAGCGCAGACACATATCTGTGTCGCCCTTTATTAGGCGATAAACTTCTTTGTCTGTGTCGCCACCGCTTTTTGCGAGCAAAACTTCGCTGTATTCTAAAACAGGCGTGTCTAGAGGCAAAAAACAATTTGTTTTGAAAACGCCTTCAATTGTGTCTAGCATTTGTGAAAACAAAATTTGTTCTTTTGGCATCAGTTCCCAAAAACCATTTAATTTTCTTGGTGTAATAAACTTGTCGTTAGACATAAAAATCTCCTAAATTTTATTTGTGTCTTCAATTAATTTTTTTGTCATTTTTAATGTAATTAATTAAATTTAAATTCCATAATTAAATTATATTATTGATAATATTTTTTGAATATTTGATATACCATTTTAAATCATTGATGGCGTTTTGTCAATCCTTTTTTTACATAAACTTATGCACACAACCTTTCCACTTATCCACAAATTCATAATTATACATTTCGACTAATTATTATGCAAATGAGCTGTTTGAAGGTAAAATGTGGAGAAAACCACAAGAGTTATCCACATTTCCACAACTTTGTGGACAACTTTTTAAAAAAACATACAAACAAGCCTCAATTTTTGGAAATAAGTGTTGATAAACATTAAAAGCCAACATTTAAGTTTTTGGTATATTTTATTCATAATTTTGCAAAATTATTTTTTTATGCAAATTTGGTGAATATTTTTTAATTTTATGCATTAATATTCATTTGATTATTTTTTTGTTTTTTGTCAGAAATTTGCTTGGAGTTTTGTCGCATATAAAATATAACTTATGCAAAGCTCTTGTTGCTGAAACATAAAGAAGGTTTTTGTCTAGTTCATTGCAATAGGTTTCTTCATTTGCGAAAGGAATTATGACACAATCAAATTCAACTCCTTTTGCTTTTGCTGGGGTTGTAATAATGAATTTTGCTTTGGACATATTTTTGTTTGGGTCCAATTGTTTGAATTTCTTGAGTGTTTCATTTTGTGATTGCAAGTCTGCAATGGATTTTTGGGTTTTGCAAATGATTGCAACTTTTTGTTTTTTCAAACTGTGTTTTTTCATTCGCATTGCCAAAATCTTTTCAATTGCTTTTGCTTGTGATTTGCATTTTATAAACTCAACAGCTTCACCGTGTCTGTTTACATTGTTTGCAATGTGTTTCCCTAAAATCCTCTGTGCAAATAATGAAATTTGTAGGGTGCTTCTGTAAGACTTGTTTAAATATTTTATTTTTGCTCTCACAAGTTTTGCTAGAGAAATTAAATATTCTGGTGAAAGGGTCCTGTCAATGCTTTGATAAATGTCTCCAAGATAGAGTTTTGGGCATCTCCAAATTTTTTCAAACAAGTAGAAATGGCAAGGCGTATAGTCTTGCATTTCATCTACAATAACATATTTTGCATTGAAGTTGTCTTTGAGTGAGAAAAGGTTTTCTTTAATCAACAGGACAGGGGCAACATCATAGGCTCCAATTTTTGAAACTTCAGGAAGGTCAACGCTAGCCAAAAAAATGTTATAAATTTTAAGCAAATCTGTTGTTATAAATTTGTTATAGAGAATTTTCTTTGCTCTTTTAATCAATTCTTCGTGGGCATTTTCTGAAACCCTAAAATGGTCAGCAATGTGTTCCGCAAGAACCTCAATTCTCTTGCCGACAGCAAGGGTTTTAAGTTTGTTGAAAAAGATATCATACAACTCTTCTTTTGTGATAACAATATCGCCAAAAGAAAGCGTTTTTGGTAAAAATAGATTGCAAAGATGATTGTTTAAAAAGTTTTTTAAATCTTCCAAAAACTCAAAACTTGATTTAATTGCAATGTTTTCAAAGTCTTTTTGTTTTTGACTGTCAATAACTCTTTCAAGGAGGTCTTCCCGCTGTTCAAATTTTTCTCCCAACAATCTTTTTGCCATAGTGGAAAAAGTTGTGGAATAGGTTTTTTCTTCGCCAAGAGCAGGCAAGACTTCGTCTATATAGTCTGCAAACATTTCAGAAGGACTCAAGATGAGAATATCTTCGCTTTTAAGTTGCTTTCTATATTTATATAACAAATAGGACACACGGTGCATTGCGATTGAGGTTTTCCCAGACCCGGCGACACCTTGAACAATAACATTTTCAAAATCATCTGAACGAATGAGAGTGTTTTGTTCTTTTTGGATTGTTGAAACAATGTCGTGCATTTTTGATGTTGCATTTTGAGAAAGTTGTTCCATCAAAATTTCATCATCTATGACAAGATTGCTGTCAATAAAATATTTCAAACTGCTGTTTTCAATTTTATATTGTCTTTTTAAGGATAAATTTCCTTCAATTTCACCATCAGGACAAGTATAGGATGTTTTTCCAAACTGGTCGTCATAATAAAGGCTGCTGATGTCGGCACGCCAGTCGTAAACTAGGTTGTTTTTGTCTTTATCTTGAACAAGGCCAAGGCCAATGTAATAAGGTACGGGAGAGGCATCTTCTGCAGTTTGAAAATCAAATCTTCCAAAATAAGGGGACTTTCTTTGTTTTTTAAGTCGCTTTTTTGTGTTCTTTAGACTTTCATTTTGCAGTTCCAGATTTTCGATAGAGATGTTTATATTTGCAAATTCGTCTTCGCCAACAAATTCATCTTTATTTCCGTGTCTTATGTCATAATAGTTGTCCGCAAAGAATTTTTTGAATGAAGCAATGTCTTTGGTGTTGCTTTCAATTTTTTGCGAGCAAAAAACCTGCATCTGGTCAATGTTTTCACAGGTGCGTTCAAGATATTCTTTTTCTTTCAGTTTAGTGTTTTTGTCCATAAATTCTCCTTTGATGAAAAGGACTTTAAAGCAATGAAGAAGATTGTTAAAAATCTTCTTCTAAAAAACTATTCATTTTCTTTGCTTTGTGTTTGAGATTCTTCTGTTGCGACTGTGTCTGTTGGAAGTTCGTCTCCACGAAGTTCTTCTTCATCTTCATCGTTTTCTCTTGTAGCAAGTGCAACACCAGTGATTTTTGCGTTTTTCTTGAGTTTCATAATTCTTACGCCTTGACTAACTCTTGAAAATTCGCTAATGCTGTCTGCATGAGTTCTTATAATGATTCCACTGTCTGCAATCATAAGAAGGTCGCAATCTTCTTCAATTTGTTTAAGTGCAACAAGTTTGCCTGTTTTTTCGTTGAAAATTCCGGCTTTAACACCGCTGCCGCCTCTTTGTTGAAGTCTGAATTCATCAATGCTTGTGCGTTTTCCATATCCAAATTCTGATATTGTGATAACACTTGCGTTTTCTTTTACAATTGCCATATCTACAACAAAATCGTCTTCTGCAAGTTTGATGCTCTTTACTCCTTGACTGTCTCTGCCAACTGCACGGACATCAGTTTCGTTAAATCTAATAGCCTTTCCATCGTGTGTGGCGATTAAGATATCATCTCTGCCATTTGTTGTGTCAACTCCAACAAGTTCATCTCCTTCAACAAGTTTAATGGCAATTTTTCCAACTTTTCTGATGTTTTCATATTCAGAAATCGGGGTTTTCTTAATAAGACCAAATTTTGTGCCCATGATAAGGTTTGTTTTTTCTTCTGCTTTCATAGGAATGATTGTTGTAACTTTTTCGCCAGGGGAAAGTTGAAGCAAGTTGATAATTGCTCTTCCTTTTGCTTGGCGTTGTGCTTCAGGAATTTCATAAGCTTTTGAGCAGTAAACCTTTCCTAAATTTGTAAAGAACAAAAGTTGGTCGTGAGTTGATGTTACGAACATTTTTTCAACATAGTCTTCATCTTTTGTCTTGTGTGCGGTTACACCAACGCCTCCTCTGTGTTGAGCTTTATATTCATCAACGGACATTCTCTTGATATAGCCCATATGTGTCATAGAGATAATAACATCTTCTTTGGCAATAAGGTCCTCAATGTCGATTCCACCAAGTTCAAGGCTGATTTCGGTTTTTCTTGCATCACCGAATGTTTGTTTAACTGTTTCCAAATCATCATTTACAATTTGAAGAACTCTTTCAGGTTTTTGTAAGATGTCTTTAAGGTCTGCAATTGTAACTTCAAGAGTTGCAAGTTCTTCTTGGAGTTTGCCAACTTCCAAACTTGTAAGTTTAGAAAGTTTCATTTCCAAAATTGCGTTTGCTTGAATTTCATCAAGTGCGAAATTGCTTGTTAAGTTTGTGATTGCTTCTTGTCTGTCTGTTGATTGTTTGATGGTTTTAATGACTTCATCAATGCTTGCAAGAGCAATAACAAGGCCACGAACAATATGTTCTCTTTCTTCTGCTTTTTTAAGGTCGAATTTTGTTTTTCTTACACAAACCTCTTTTTGGTGTTCAAGATAATAATAGAGCATTTCTTTAAGATTCAGCACTTTTGGTTCGCCATTTACAAGGGCGAGCAAAATTATGCCTGAACTTTGTTGAAGCATTGTGTGCTTATAAAGACTGTTAAGAACAACTTGTGCATTTGCATCTTTTTTAACTTCAACAACAACGCGAAGACCCTCTCGGTCGCTTTCATCACGAATGTCGCTAATTCCTTCAAGTTTTTTGTTTTTTACAAGGTCTGCGATTTGTGTGATGAATCTTGCCTTGTTAACTCCATAAGGAAGTTCTGTGATTACAATTCTTTGTCTGCTGTTTGACATTTCTTCAATGTCAACCTTTCCTCTAACCAAAATTCCGCCACGGCCCGTTTTATAGGCGTGTTTAACTGCGGTTCTGCCCATAATGATTCCGCCTGTTGGATAGTCTGGGGCAGGAATGATTTTAATGAGTTCTTCAATGTCAATGTCTGGGTTGGCAATGAGTGCTTGAACGCCATTGATAACTTCTGTAAGGTTGTGTGGAGGAATGTTTGTTGCCATACCAACAGCGATACCGTCTGCACCATTAACCAAAAGGTTTGGAAATTTTGCAGGAAGCACAGAAGGTTGCATCAAAGTGTCGTCAAAGTTAGGGTAGAAATCAACGGTTTCTTTGTCGATGTCTTGAAGCATTAAACTTGCAATTTTTGAAAGTCTTGCTTCTGTGTAACGCTGTGCAGCTGGTGGGTCTCCATCGACAGACCCAAAGTTTCCGTGTCCATCAACAAGTGGATATCTAATGGAGAAGTCTTGTGCAAGGCGAACAAGTGCATCATAAATTGAACTGTCGCCGTGTGGGTGATATTTACCCATAACTTCACCGACGATTCTGGCACTTTTCTTGTGAGGTTTGTCGTGGAAGTTGTTAAGTTCGCCCATTGAAAACAAAATTCTTCTGTGAACAGGTTTTAAACCATCTCTCACATCAGGAATTGCTCTGCTGACATTAACTGCCATAGCATAAGCAATGAAAGACTTCTTGAGCTCTCCAACGACCTCAATTGGTTTGATTGTTTCCTTTTCAATAAGTTCTTTTAAGTGTTGTCTGCTTTCTTCATCAATCTTACTCATAATTTTTCCTCATTATTCTTCTTTTCGGCTCTTTTCAAAGCTCTTTCAAGTTTAATATGTTTAATTTTTTTAACATCATCTTCGCCAAACATAAATGCAAGTTGTTCGGCAGTAATTAAAACATCTGCGATTTCTTCTCGAATTGCATCTGCAAGTTTTTGTTGTTCTTCATTGTTGCAAGTGTCGATTTTTCGCTGATATTTGCAAATTGCTTTTGTAAGTTCACTCATTTCTTCAATTGCAAATCGAAATTGCACATCTTTGCCAAAGGTGTCAAGCAAAATTTTGTAAGGATTGTTCATATTTTTCTCCAACAAGAAATTTTTTGCACAAGCATTTAACAGTTTATATATCCAAATCTTTAACAAGTGTTGCGTTTTCTTCGATAAATTGTCTTCTTAATTCTGGGTCTTCGCCCATCAATTGACTGAACAATTTGTCTGCTTCAATTGCATCTTCCATTGTCATTTGGAGCAAAATTCTGTTTTCTGGATTCATTGTTGTTTCCCAGAGTTGGTCAGGGTTCATTTCACCAAGACCTTTATATCTTTGCAAACTTGTGCCTTTTCTTCCATTTTCATCAAACCAACGGTTCAATTGTTCGTCTGAATAGAAATAGAAATCTTCTTTCCCCCTTGAAACCTTATAAAGTGGAGGTTGAGCCGCATACACATGTCCATTCTCAATGAGTGGGCGCATAAAACGGAAGAAGAATGTTAAAAGCAAAATCCTGATATGACTTCCATCGACATCGGCATCGGACATACAGATGATTTTGTTGTAACGAAGTTTGCTTTCATCGAAATCATTGCCAGTTCCAGCACCAAAAGCTGTTATCATTGCTTTGATTTCGGCATTTTCCAAAATTCTGTTTAAGCGTGCTTTTTCAACATTCAAAATCTTACCACGAAGAGGCAAGATTGCTTGGAATCTTCTATCTCTGCCTTGTTTTGCAGAGCCGCCAGCAGAATCTCCTTCGACAATGTAGATTTCGCACAAACTGCTGTCTTTTTCACTGCAGTCTGCAAGTTTTCCAGGCAATGTTGTGTTTTCGAGAACGCTTTTTCTTCTTGTGAGTTCTCTTGCATTTCTTGCAGCATCTCTAGCTCGTTGTGCAGTGATGCTTTTCATAATGAGTTCTCTTGCTTCGGAAGGGTGTTCTTCCAAATAATCGCCAAAAGCCTCTTGCATTGCTTTGTAAACAATGGTTCTCATTTCGCTGTTGCCAAGTTTTGTTTTTGTTTGGCCTTCAAATTGAGGCTCTCTCAACTTGACAGAGATAACAGCAGTGATTCCTTCTCTGCAATCTTCACCAGAAAGTTTTTCGTTTTCTTTCATAATGCGGTTTTTAATTGCATAGTCGTTTATAACTTTTGTCAATGCGTTTTTGAAACCATCAAGGTGAGTTCCGCCTTCTTCGGTGTTGATGTTGTTTGCGTAAGTGTTGATAATTTCATTGTAACTGTCGTTATATTGGAAGCAAACTTCAACTTCGTTGATAACTTCACCCTTGTCATTGTGATTGAATTTGTTAAAATAAACAGGATATGAAAGTAAAGTTTGTTTGTTTTGGTTGAGGTAGTTTACGAACTCAACAATTCCGCCCTTAAATTCAAAAACATCTTTTCTTTCTTGGTCTTTTCTTCGGTCTTCCAATGTGATGACAAGCCCTTTGTTAAGAAAAGCAATTTCACGGAAGCGGTTTTTTAGGTTGTCATAATTGAAAACGGTTGTTTCAAAAATTTCTTCATCTGGCCAGAAGGTTACAGTTGTTCCTGTTTTGTCGGTGCTTCCAATAACTTTAAGTGGAGCAAGACTTCTTCCTCTTGAAAATTCAATGAAGTGGTGCTTTCCGCCCTGATAAACATCAACCGTAAGTTTGATTGAGAGAGCATTAACACAGGATACACCAACGCCGTGCAAACCGCCTGAGATTTTGTAACCCTCGCCACCAAATTTTCCACCTGCGTGAAGCTTTGTTAAAACGACTTCAACAGCACTCTTGCCTTCTTTTTCAATGATTCCGGTTGGAATTCCACGACCATTGTCGCACACGGCAAGAGAACCATCTTCATTGATGATAACATCAATTTGAGTGCAATAGCCAGCAAGTGCTTCGTCAATAGAGTTGTCAACTACTTCTTGAACAAGGTGGTGAAGGCCATGGCTGTCTGTTGAACCAATATACATACCAGGACGCTTTCTTACAGGATCCAAACCTTCCAAAACTTGAATTTCGTTGGCATCATATTTAACACTTTTAGAGAGGCGTTCTTTTTCCTCTTTTTCCAATCTTTCTTGTTCTGCTTTTGCAGCAAGTTCTTCAGCAGAAATTTGAGTTTCTTCTGACGAAACAACAGAAGCATTTTCTGTTGTCAAACCTTCATTTTCTTGTGAAAGATTTTCATTTTTTTCAAGTTCCAAATTTTCCATAAAGCAACTATTTCCTTTATATATAATATATATACTATATTATAACATATATAAGGGAAAAAACCAAGTTCTTTTTCTAAAAAAAAGCACAAATTTTAGGGTTTTGCCATTGACTTTGTCAAAGAAATGTGGCATACTAAAATTAAGAGGGTATTTATGAAGAAAACAAAGATAATTTCACCACTTATCAAAGGTTGGAACAAAAAAGAAACTGTGCTAAATTTGACAAGATGGAATGAAAACATTCCTCAAGATTTGCAACTTGAAAGTTCTTTTGAGGAAACCTTGGACAAATTCGATAATGTTGTTTGGCTTGGCCGAACAGGTAGAAGGGAGCAAAATGCGACCAATTATTATATGTTTAACGACAGAGATTGGTCTGAAGTCAATTGGATGGTAAACCACATAACTTTGCGTGAAGGCGAAATGATTGAAAAAGGATATGATGTCAAAGGAGTAAAGAGTTTCAACAGAAACACTTGGGTTGACATTTCAAGACATAGCAATGCAATGGAAGGCGTTTTTGAAGACTTTGAATATGACTTGCTTGATTTCAGAGCACAACTTCGTGGAAGAATTGCCCATGACCCATCAACGAAAGATTTTGACATTGATGCTTATTTTCTGAAACTGCTTGACCAACTAAAGAAAGTTGAGGAAAACAACGACAGTGTGGTGGTCATTGGAAAGAACAAAGAAATTGAACTTGATTTGGAAACAGTAAGACATTTCCTTGCGTTTAAATATGTTTATAAGTGTGCAAAAAAATATAGATATAAAGACAGTCTTTCGGCAACTGAAATTGCAAAAATAATCCAAAATTCAGCGTGTCTTTTAAGTGGCAGTGAATGGGTGGAGTATAGAAACATTCAAGTATATGTAAACAAGAATGGAAATTATGATTTGGCAAAATGGACACCAGTGAAACCATCAAAAATTTTGCCACAAATGGATTCTCTTTGCAGTTGGATTGCAAACGAAAACAACATAAACCCAATTGATAAAGCGGCAATTGCTCAAGCAGAGTTTGTTAGAATTCATCCATATTTTGATGGAAATGGAAGGGTGAGCAGACTTCTTGCCAACTTCATTTTGATGAAAAACGGCGTGCCTACAATCAAGATAAGATATGAGAACACCATTGAATATTTCAAAGCACTTAATGAAGCAATAGAAACTCACAATTGCAACACATTGATAAATATGTTCAATGACCAAGTTCTTGACAGTGCGTGCAAAATTAACGAGTGTCTTGATTACATTGAAAAAAACCAAAAGAAAAAAGTTGAAGGCGGAGCACAAGAGGATAAAGAAAAGGTTAAATAAGATGAGAGAATCACAATGATTTGTGATTCTTTTCTTTTAGGTTTAATGTCAAAGTTGTTGACAAATTGTCTTGAAGTTGTTTGCAAATGAGAAAAACAAAAAAAGGAATATGCCACAAGGCACGCTCCTTTCATTTGGTTGCGAGGGTAGGATTTGAACCTACGACCTCCGGGTTATGAGCCCGGCGAGCTTCCGAGCTGCTCTACCTCGCGTCATTCATAACATTTACATTATATTATATCTTATTCGTGTTGTCAAGTGTTTATTCGCAATTTCTTGCGATTTTAAACGAAAAACAAGGGATTTTGTTTATGTCAAATAAAAAAAGCCTCAAATCGAGGCGTTTTTTTGGTCTAATTGAATTTAAAACAATATAGTCGCAAACAAGCAAATTGTTGCAAGGCAATAGAGCAAGTTGTTGAATTTTGATTTTTTGAAAGCGGAAATGAGAATATAACTTGCAAGCAACAATGCTCCACCACAATATAAAAGATTTGTAAGTGTCATTGAATAGAGAATTACAATTACGATGCTTCCAAGAAGCAAACCAACGCCCAAAAACATCAATGTTGTCCCAAGAAGGTCAACGAGGTTGATTTCTTTTTTTAGAGCAAGATATAGGAGGCGAGCGTTTGCCGCAGCCTTCCGAGGCACGCCGCCGTGTCCGTATGATAGGGATTGAACTCGTTGCCGCCACACCAAACGACGAGCGAGGCGTGGTTTCTCAGGCGATATACATTGGG
>JAGBBH010000023.1 GCA_017938505.1 Clostridia bacterium
CTTCACCTCCGATTTTTTTTGCTATAAATTGTGCAGTTGGCATAACTGCATTGTCAAACCACTTATATGTGTTCACAAACTTTGGATTCTCATTGATTATTGTTTGATAATCAATTCCTGCCCTTTTAACAAGTTCTTCCGCATCAACATAAATACACCACTGTTGCGGATTGTTTTGTTTGCACTTAATTGCAGTAAAAGCAAGATAGTTTGTTGCATAAGGATGGCGGTCTTTATGTATCATGTTTGGTGCATGATTGTATCTCAAATAATTCATTGCTTGTATTGCTATAAGTTGCAAATTATCCATGTTAACCTGCCTTTTGTAATGTTATTATTTTTGTTATATTGCCATTGTTATTGAAATAAAGATGTGCGATTTGGTTTTCTTCATCATTTGTTCCAACTTCAACAACATAATATTTTTGGTTGTTATAATAACAAATATCATCTGTTTTAATAGGCAATGTGGTTTTTGTTTCCCAAACAACACTTCCTGTTTTTATACTCATATTGCCAATAGAAGTTTTGTTTTGTTTTTCTTCACCAGGTTTTGAAAACTTAAAAAAACCAGTTTTATTCTCATCATCACCTGAAACCCACTTTGCTTTGAATATTTGCTTTCTTTTAGGTGCTAAAAATTCTAACATTTACCATTCCTCCACACTTGGAATTTTAGGCAGTATCAATGACAATGCACCTGAACTGTATAATATTTCTTTAACCATAGGTGAAATATTGTCTTTTTGTTCTTCAAGCAATGATGTATCACCTTTAATAGTCAAGTGTTCAAGTTGATATTGCAAACAGTTTCTTAATTCAATGTTTAGTTCTTCATCTGTTGCCAACAAATAACATGTTGATGCATAATGTGCAGAACTTCGCCTGATGAACCTGTAAACATCTTCTGTAACTCTTGCAAGTATTCTTTTATTCAATGTGCTAATGTTGGCATCAGTTTCATCAACTGTTGTAAAGTCCATTTTCATCACATTGTTATTCACCCATTCTTCATCAAGTGTAAACTTCTTTGTTTTACTATCAAATGTCATGCCTTCTGTATAAATCATAATTTCCTCCATTTATTGCACTATTTGCAGAATTGAACTGCGATTTTCCTTTAATAGTGATAAAAAAGGCACTGTATTTCAATGCCTTTTTGTTTAATTTATAATTTACAGGACTATTCAGCAGGTTCTTCTTTCTTTTCTGCTTTTTTAGTTTTCTTATCTTCTGTTTCAACTGCAACACCTCTTGCAATAAGTGCTTTGCCCCTTTCTGCTTCAACTGTTCTTGTTGAACCTTTTTTGAAGATTTCGCCTGTGTATTTGTCTTTATATGTTTTAATTGTTTCTAATAGCATACTTTAATACCTCCTTCACTATGCTTCCACAATCACTTCTTCAACAGTGTGTGTGTAAATACCATCAATTTTGTTATCATAAACATCTGCAAGTCCATAGTTTCTATATTTCAAGATGTATGCATCTGCATTTTGGTTTTGTTCAGGTGAAATAACATTTGATGCTTTGTGTTTTTGGAATTGCATAACTGCTGATTTCTCAACAATAAGGAAGTTGATTTTTGAACCACCATTTGTGTAACCCTTTTCACCAAGCACACAATCACTGTAAAATCTCTTTGCAGGAACTTTAACAATTTTCATGTCATCAAATTCTTCAAGTTTTCTATTTACTTTTGTGTTGTTTACTTCGCTAAATCTATGAACACCACCTTTTCTTAAAAGGTTATAGAAAGCATTTGAAACAAACATAACACAGTTTTCCATAGGAACTTCTTTATCACCCATGATTTCTTCTGCGGTTTCTACTGCTGACACTGCATCTTCTGGAGTTGAAATAGAACCGTATGCTGAACCACCTGCATTTTTAGCATATTTTGCAATTCTAAATGCATCAATTTCAGGAATAACTTTGGTTCTTTCAAATTCGCCTGAAAGTTTTCCAAATGCAATGTAACCACTTTCAACATCATCCATTTCATCAACAGAAAACTTTTTGCCCCTGTCATAGTTTGGTGATTTTTCTTCTTGTGTTAATGTAACATCACCATTTACATAACCATTTGCTCTACTGTAATCACTCAAACCATCCATTTCCATTTTGTCAACAGTGAATGTTTTTGCTTCTCTTGTAGAGTCAATTTCTTCTGTGTCTAATATTGATGTAAGACACTCATTTTGATAAATTTTGTCTAATGACTTCAAATACACTTTGTGTAAACTAATATTATTTGCCATAATAATCTCCTTAAATTTTTTTTATTTTTGTTTTAGATTCCCATTGCCTTTTGCAATTTTCTTTCACC
>JAGBBH010000024.1 GCA_017938505.1 Clostridia bacterium
CAATTTATAGGGTAAAGATAATAGGAGCCGAAAGGCTCTTATTTTTGTGCCTTTAAATCCTATTCACTTACAAAACTTTTCTTATTATATATGTTAAATTGTATTCACTCTAAAAAGTTTGTTGTATTAAGAATGGTGTCGTGATAGAAGCAACTGACAACTATGACGACATGCTTAAAAGTTTAACTGGCAGATAAAATCATATTAAAAATAGGGCTTGGGCTAAAAATAGACCAAGCCTTTTTTTTACTTAAAAAACTCTTGCCATTATCAAACATTTGTTCTATAATTAAGCCATAAGTGAACGGAAGTGTTCACTTAAAAGGAGAAAGGTTTATGAAGGTTATAGATGAGAACAAAGTAAATCAAGTCCTTGATTTCATTAAGACTTTTCAAGTTAAAGAGGGTAGGTCTCCGTCATATAGGCAGATTGCTCATGCAGCCCGTTTCCCAAGCTTGGCAACTGCACAAAAATATGTGAAGATTTTACAAACTCGTGGTCTTATTGAAAGAAATGATTTAGGTCGAATTGTAACCCCAACAAGATTAGAAACTGGTAATACTATTGTAGCCCCATTAGTAGGACAGGTTGCTTGTGGTAAACCAATACTGGCGGAAGAAAATATTGAGGGGACATTTGCATTGCCAACTGAAATCTTTGGAAATGATAAAGTAATGCTTTTGCACGCCAAAGGAGATAGTATGATTGGAGCTGGTATCAATGACGGTGATTTGATAGTTGCTACAATTACAAATTACGCTGATGATGGGGAGATAGTGGTTGCTTTAATAAACGACTCCGCAACAGTTAAAAGATTGTATCGTAAAAAAGATTATGCTATTCTTCATGCAGAAAACCCTAAATATGACGACATAATTACAAAAGAATTAGCCATACAAGGAGTGGTTAAACATGTTATTCATAGTTTTTAGTTTAGGAGGCGAAAATTGATGGAACAAAGAATGAAATGCCCACATTGTGGTCGTTGTATCGGTTTTGTTCAATCAACTGATGATGAGAAAAATACAATCTTCTCAATCACAAAGAACAAACCAAAAATTGTTGGTAAAAAAGAAAGAACATTTCATTGCACTTGTCAAAGATGTAAAGAAGAAATTTATATCTTGATGGGTTTTAAAAATTAAATAATTGTTATTTGTTAAGTAGGCCATAGTGCTTCAAAAAAAAGGTTTTTTGTAGCATTGTGGCCGCTTTTTTATTTCTGACAAAGAAAGACACAATCTTACAAGAAAAGATATAATATTTATCTACAATATCATAGATGATATTGTAAAATTAAGGTGTAAGTGATACAAAAGAAAACTATTTTGATATTTATTGTAATTCTGGGGGTTTTGTATGACTTGGAACTTTCTCTATTACTTATATAAACTATACATTCTATTATTATTCTTTCTTGTAAGATATATATTATATAATTTGGTCCACAAACCTTAATGCTACAGGGAATCTTGCCCTAAAAGAGCATTAAGGTTTTTTTATTTGTTAGAAAAAATATTCAAAAAAAATTAAAAAACTTTTCCCGATGGGTCAAACGGTGAACCATCGACACTGTTAAGTTATATGTGTCAAAACAAAAAGAAAGGAGGTGATAACGATATGGATTTGAAGAAATCTAGCATTACTGCTGATATCTTGAATGTTCTAACAGATTGTAAAGTTCATACAATTGATGAAATTGCATTTAAAGTTGAAGTATCTCGTTCAACAGTTAAAAGACATATTCAATCTCTTTCATATCGTTATCCTATCCAGACTTTTCGTGGAGGCATAAATCGTGGTGGGGTATGTTTAGATAAAGATTACATACATCAAGGAAAAGTATTGACCAACGATGAACTGCAAGTCATCAACAAAGCTCTCACATTGTTGCAGAAGTGTGGAAGCGAAGATGTTAATCCAGAATTGATTGCTAATCTATTATCAAGATTTTCTCAACCACAACAAGAGGAGCAAGATAATGGAGAAAGAAAACTTGGTTAATGAACCAGAAAGAGATGATAGCAAAGACATAGTTACTATTGATTACTATGACAGAATAAACAAAAGATGGATAAAGCTTGATGTTACAAAAGAAGTCGCAAGATTATTGCATAATGAAGATGAAAAAACAAGGAAGTCTAATAACCGTTATAATCATTACAACTTATCATTTGATGAAGTTTTTGACAGTAATAAAGATGATAATCCTAAAAATGAATATCTGATTGATGAAAATGCAAGCCCAGATGTCATTATGGAGAAAAAGGAACAGGCAAAATTAGATGAAATAATGAGAGATGAGCAAAGGGCAATTCTGGAAAATTCAATTCCAAAATTAACAGAAACTCAGCAAGAAGTAATTAAATATGCACTTTATGACAATATGAGCTATGGAGAAATCGCAAAAATCAGAAACACAAAAAAGTCATCTGTTTATAAAGCAATGAAGGCAGCTTCAAAGAAGATAAAAAGTGAAATTTCTGATAAAAAATAAAAAATTTAAACTTTTTTTAAAAAAATGAGCAAAAAGTGGGTCACGATTTGAAACTTCGATTGGTTAACATTATGAGGGGACATAAAAGTTTTATGAATTTTGATACTCGTTGGAACCCGAGCTCATTCCAAAAAAAAATTCAAATTAAACAAGGAGTATAAAATGCAAGAACAATTTACAATTAGAATTTACGATTTGAAACTTGTAAATAAAATAAAAAGTTTACAAAAACAACTCAGTGGTATTTATCAATCAAAACTAAATCCATTTTTGGTTGATTGTATCATCAAAGGTATGGAAGTTATAGAAAGAGAAAGATTGGGAGTGAGAACACCACAAAATGTTTCTGAACTTTATGAGGAAGTGCAAGTTACTATTGAGAAACTTACAAAACTTATCAAGATGTGCGAAACAAACGCGAAAGAAATTATGGCAAATCTCACAATCAATCAAAAGCTCTTAACAAATAACTACAATATGCTTTTGGGTATTTCTGAAAATGCTCCTATTGATAGAGAAGGCATTGAAGAAGGTTCTTATGATGAACTGCCAAGCAGATTTGAAGAAGAACTTGAAAGCATTTTGGAAGATGTGTTAAAGGTTGTTCTTAAAAAGTAAATAGATGTCAAACGTTCCAAATGTTAATTTTTTTATCGGATATGCAAAACCACAATCGAGAAAAGATGTAAGGAAAGGTGAAAATGTTGGAACTGAAAGGGATTTTTATAGTAGTAACCAAACAAGAGATTATGTTGAATATGTGAACAGCGGAAGCAAAGAGAAGATTGATTTTATTGAGTATTCCGGTAACAAAGAGAAAAGTCATGGCATTTTCAATGCAGATGGACTTATGGAAAAAAGTGAAATAAAGGAATTACGAAACGAACTCAAACAAACAAAAAGTGTCATTTGGCATGGGGTTATCTCTTTCACAGAAGAATTTGGTAACACATATTGCGACACAACCGAAAAAGCGATTGCTATGATGAAAGTTGAAATGCCAAAATTTTTTAGAAATGCAGGTTTTACGCCAGAAAACATTAAATGGTTTGCTGGACTACACGAAAATACGGATAACAAACATATACATTTCTCATTCTTTGAGAAGTCCCCGCAAAGAATTAAAATTGGCAGAACAACACCAATCTTTTCAGATGGTAACATTCCTTTAAGAGCAATAAATGATGTGAAATCTTCGATAGAAATTCGACTTTTGAAATTAGTAGATGATGTTTATTCAAATAGAAATCTTTTAACACATCAAATCAAAGAAAAAACACTGTTAGGAGACTATATGAAGCACATTAAATTACTTGTGGGTGTCGTTCCTATTAAAGGGAGGATTTCCTACGATAGCGAAAATATGAGAGTTTATCAACCACAAATAAATAAAATCATAAGAGCAATCATCAAGTCTGATAAGGGAGTATATGAGAAATATCAAGAATTTGATAGAATACTGACCAAAAGAGATAATGAGTTGATGAGAGTTTATTCTCAATTAAAACTTGACTTTACGGACAAGTTATTGAGAGATAAATGTATCAAGGACCTATATCGCAGACTTGGTAATATCGTGTTAAAAAATGTTAAACAAATACGCAAGGACCAATTAAAAACTGAAAGAGAAACTAACAATAGACTGGTTCGCAAACACATCGAAAAAAGAAAAAGACAACTTTTACTTAAAAGATGTGTTCAGTTAAATGAGATGGTCAACAGCGAGATTGTTAATTCATTTCAAGATTATCTTAGAAGGCTTGAACAAGCAAATTACAAACGCTTGCAAGAAGAAGGATATTTGGATTGAAGATAGCAAAAAGAGTTATTTTATGCACGATAGGTCTAATGATTTGTTATTGTTGTGGATACTTACTCAATATGTTCGTTACAAATCACTTTGTGTTTGATTTCAAAATCACACCAGAGTTACTGATTGCAAAGAATACTTTTTTGTATGGATTTGAACTCTTTGCGGTCTTTATGGTTATCAATATCTTTAACTGGTATAAGGGAATAGGTAAAAATCCGAAGAAACTTATGCAAGTAAAAGAAGGAAACCAAAATGAAATATATACAGGCCTTGAACAAGCTCATTTTGAAACACAAAAAGAAATAGAAACTAACTTTAACACAGTAAGTTATGATGACTTGCCAAACCTTGAAATTGAAGGAATACCGATTATTGCCGAAGAAGGAAAGAAGGATTATAAAATCACTTTTGCCAAACCGGCACACACACTTATTATCGGAACAACTGGTAGTGGTAAAACAACAACTTTTATCAATCCAACAGTTCAAATATTAGCGAATACAAAAGGGAAACCGTCAATGTTGATTTCAGACCCCAAAGGAGAACTTTACGCATTACACGCAAAAAGTTTAATCAAAAGGGGATATGATGTGAAGGTTTTGGATTTAAGAAATCCTTATTGTAGTATCCGCTGGAACCCACTTGAAAAACCTTATGAAATGTATCAAGAAATGCTTTCATTGGAAGATAAAGTGGTCGTAAACGAAGAAGAAGGCTACTATGTGTTTGAAGATAAAATCTATTATGATGTGAATGAAAAAAATGCTGCTGTTCAGGTAAGAAAACAAGCCATTTTTGATGAAGTATATGAAGATTTGAATGATATATGCTCGGTTCTTTGCCCAGTAAAAAGTAAAAATGAACCTATTTGGGAAAGTGGTGCTAAAAACTTTATATTGGCCATTACACTTGCAATGTTGGAAGATAGTGAGAAGCCAGAACTTGGAATGACAAAAGAAAAATTCAATTTCTATAATGTCATGAAGATTGCAACAAACACGCAAAACGATTGTGAGGACTTAATTGAGTATTTTGCTGGAAGAAGTCCTATCTCGAAAAGTGTTAGTTTGTCGAAACAAGTTTTGGACGCCAGCGATAAAACTCGTGGTTCATATCTATCTACAATCTTTGATAAATTGTCATTGTTTAGTGATATGAGTATTTGTTCATTAACAAGTGCCAATGAAATTGATTTAGGTGAAATTGCAACTAAACCAACAGCTTTATTTTTGCAAATCCCTGATGAGAAAGAAACGCGACACACACTTGCGGGTATGGTTATTCTACAAACCTATAAGGCATTGGTTGCAAAGGCCAATACTTATCCGGATTTATCGCTTCCAAGAAGTGTATATTTGCTATTAGATGAGTTTGGTAACCTACCACAAATTCACAAGCTTGAACAAATGATTACGGTTGGTCGTTCAAGAAGAATTTGGCTCGCGCTAGTTGTTCAATCTTACGCACAACTTGCAAAAGTTTATGATGATAAATCAGCCGACATTATAAAATCAAACTGCAACATTCAAATATTTATCGGAACAACAGATTTAAAAACTATTGATGAGTTTTCAAAGAAATGCGGTAACTACTCAATTATTCAAAAGAATGTTAGTTTTTCTTCATCAAATAGTGGAGTGGGTAGTTCAATAAGTGTTAAAGAAAGACCACTTATTTATCCTACTGAATTGCAACAATTAAATAGTGCCAAAGATATGGGAAATGCAATAGTGAATATTTTTGGATTTCCACCAGTAAAAAGCAAATTTACTCCTAGTTTTAAAACAAGACATTTTGTGTTAGAGAAAACTAACCAGTTATTATCACAAGGAAAATACTTTAATGAAGAAAAGGTTTTCTACAATATGCTTGAAAGAAACGAAAAAGTAAATGATAAGAAACCAAAGAAAAAGGAAACTGACATTGAACCATACGAAAGCACATTCAAAATTTTGGTTGAAAAATTCGATTTTGAAAGTATTGGACTATTTGATTTAAAACTTGAAATATTGCAAGCGCTTGAAGAAAAGAAAGATAAGAAACTCGTAGAGTTGACTGCAAAATTAGAGGAAGTTGCTAGAAGTCAAAATGCAGATGACTTGGAATCAGCAACTAGAATATCTGCAAAGGCAAGGCAACTTCAAAGGTTGAGGTAACATGAAAAATAAATCTATGAAAAAGTTTTGGCAAACCTTGCTATGTGTAATTTGTGTTATCCCTGCTATTCTAATAGCAACTGGTAGTTATAGAATACAAAAGCCCGGTGGTATGTCAACAATGGGCGTTATTATAGGACCAATTATCTTGCCAGATGATGATGTAATAAATGGTGGAACGACAACAAATACAATAAATGAATGGAGTTCAACGACAGGTGTAGTTGCTAATAAACCTTATGATGATGGTGGACTTAGAACATATAAGTCATTGTATGTAAAAAACGATAAATTTAATGTAAGTAATGGCGATTGGAAATATTCATCATTCGTTAAATATTTCAAAATTGTAAGAACTGATGGCCGTCCAATTTATGATGACGATGGTGTTTTAGATGTTAGATGGTGGAAAGATGGTAATTTCACTGAAAGTGATGAGATTGTTAATTATGCCGCTGACCTATATGTAAAAACACAAGTTTTAAACTACAACTGGAAAGGATTTTTAGGAACTATTCTTAATGCTAAATTCAAAAGTGCAAGCTTGCATATTGGTTGGGATAGAGGCGAAGATGAAGATGATTGTCTTACATCAGATGTTCACGACAAAAATGCAAACAATCAAGGTAGTGGTAATTATCTTAATGGTGGTATAAATCCCGGACCAGAATATTATAAATTAGCGGATATGCACTATTGCGACTCGCCTTATGTAACAGTTACACTTAATGCAAATGGATATTGGGAAAATGGTTGGTGGGGTGGTTCTTACGACTATGTTGACATTTATTCATTTTTGAGTGGATTTATGCCAAGAGGAAATCGTAATTGGTCAAACAATCTAACCACTGCTCAAATTGTGGGAACTGGAACATATAAAGGAAGAACCGCTTATTATGCACCAAAAGAATTTGTAGCCATTGCAACTAACTTAAATAATTATGTTAAAATTGATGATGTCATAGCAACACCACAATATGGCACACAAGTTGCACCATATAAAAATGGACATCATATAACAATTTCAAATATTGGTAGAACAAAAGTTGACATTGAAAATGGTGGAGAAAATGACTATACAGCATACTATTGTTTTATAGATGATAAGTTGCCAGATGTATCTTACACATATCATAATGCAAATGCACTTGATAATAGAAAGGCTGGAAATATCATTACACACTCTGATGGCTCAAAAAGCCAAAACATAATAGAGGGTGTGTTTAGAGACCAAGTTCAAGTCAACTATGGTTATGATGAAGATACTGAAAGTCCAGAACTTGCAACATACACTTACAATGGGGAAACTAAACCACTTGCAAGTGGAACTTGGCTTGATAAGGAAGGCTCTTATGTTGTTACAATTAAAGACTTGGCAGGGAATGTAACAACAAGTAGATTTGTTATTGATAAATCTGCACCAAGCTATAACAAAGAAAGACTTGAAACAAATAAAAATTATAAAATCACAAGATGGTATTTGGCAAATATTCCTAGCGGATACACAGGTTTTGGCTCATACTCATTTGCTCAATATGATGATGCTTTAAGTCTTGCTACTAAGCTTGAAGAACAAAATAAAGTAACAAACTTTACTTTAAATAATCTTGATGATTTTACAGAAACAAATCGTGTTGCAAATGGTAACACAGTTAAATTAGGTGATTATTGGTTGTATAAGTCTTTAAATGATGAAAGCCTTTATGTTTATTACTTTGATAGAAATTCATTACTACAAGCAATAACAAAGTATGCGAAGAAATTTATTTCTGAGCCACAAACTTGTAGGTTAAATTCTAGCATTTATCCAAATGATTATGGAAATAAGATAGATGATAGTGTGATTGAGAACTACATTGAAATAAATGGTATTAAAGGTTACATTGTAAATGATTTTACTTTTAAATATAAAGATGATAATGAAACCTATGCAATTTACTATGAATTTCTCGGAGATGATACAGTAAATTGGAAGCAATTTGCGTATGGTGTTCCATTTAGTAAACAGGTTACATCTCATGGATTATATCAAATCAAAGAAGTGGATTATGTTGGACACGAAACAACTTATTATGTTTTTCTTGATGTTCAAGCACCATTACTTGATATAAAAGGAAAAATCTATGGCAAAGACAAAGAAGTTACTCGAACAATCTCAAAAGCAGACATTCCAGCAAATAGTGAACTAATCTTTTACTATGAAGATTTTGAAATATTGAATATTATTGAAGATGATAAGTGGTGGGTAATGGAAGTCAAATGCCCAGACAACACAACTAAAAGATTTACTTATCTTGATGAAATGCCAGATTTTAGTGAACTCGGTTCTGGAATATTCCAAATCAATATTGCGGATAGAGTAGGAAACGCGTTCACTTTTAAGGTTGCTTTGCTTGGCAAGGCCCCAGAAGCAAAATTTAAAACAATCAATGCAAACACACAACTCGAAATAAAAATTGACAAAGGAGAAAGCTATAACTCAATTCAAGATTTGAAAATTTATAGAAATGGAATTTGTCTTAATTCTGAACTTGGATATGATGAATTTCCAAACATTGACAACAATGATTTGATTTTTATCAATCCTACAACATTAAAATATGTTTTCAATAAAGGTGGAATTTACACAGTTGAAATCACTGATAACTTTGGAAGAATACTCACTTATGAGTTCAAATTTGAAAAAGATTTGCCAACTGGAATACTTGTTGGAGTTACTCATAATGGTAAAACCAAAGACGTTGTAAAGTTTATTTACGATAGCAATAAATACTTTGTTATTGTAAGCAAAAACAATATAACATTCACACCAGATGGAACAACTGATAATAATTTAACAACCATTGTTTTCTTGCCAGAAGATGATAGTTTGATAAATTATAGTATCCAACTTATAGATAAGTCAGACACCGAAAACTATAATATTTATAATTTCACAATAAAAACGATTAAACCAAAACTAAATCTTTATAATGTTAAACCAAATGGAACAACTGGTAGCAATGTTTATGCCAACTGGGAGACAAATGATGATGAGCAATACACCGCTTGTTGTACTCTTAATGGCATAACAAAAGAATATAAATCTGGACAAGTTTTGTCCAATGAAGGTGATTACACAATCACTCTTTCAGATGAAATAGGAAACCAAACAACAGTTAAATTTAGCATAGATAAATCTATTGATTTTGTAATAGCAGACGCACAAGGTAAACAATATAAAGTAGAAGAAATAAGATATATCAATTTTGATATTCGTTTAATTAACAAAGAAAATTTAAGCATTTCTATCACTAAAAATGATGAAGATTTTGATTACGAATTTGGTTTAATGATTACTGATGAAGGAACTTATGTTGTAAGACTTTTTGATGAATATGGCAACAGTTACTTTTTCACTTTTGAAATTGATAAAACCCCACCAAAAGCAACTCTATATGGAGTAGAAGAATTTGGTAAAACAAGGGGTAGTGCTTGGATAACATCACAGGAATCTAACCTAACTTGTTGGTATGTAAAAGACAGCTCAATTAGGGAAGAATATAGACTTGGATATGAAATAACAGCACATGGGAAATATGTAGTTTATATTTCAGATAGAGCAAAGAATTATATTTCTTTTGAATTTGAAATTGACAAAGAAATTTCTTTCGATATAAACACTTATCGTGGGGGAATTTCTAATGCCGGGATTAGACTTATTGCTTATGAAAATTTGAAGATAATTATGTATAAAGATGGTAAACCATTTGATTATAAATTTGAACAAATTTTAAATGAAGATGGTGAATACTCGTTCACAATTACTGATGAATTAGGAAATAGGATAAGTTCATTCTTTACAATTATCACGAAGAAAAAACAAAATTTAAAACACTTATTGCAAAGTGGAATTGAAATCAAAAGCGTAACTTTTAATGGTGAAGATTTTGAATTTGAAATAGTAGATAGAGAGTTCTACATCTATGATGAAGGAACCTATCACGTTGAAGTCATTGACACCAACACAGGTAAAACTTACAGCTTTGAAATTACACTTGATACAACGCCACCAACACTTGTATTGGTTGGAGTGGATAATGGTGGTTCAACCAAAAATAAAGTTGTAATGAAAGATGTATCGGAGAAACCTTGCGATTTAATTGTTACAGTTGATGGAGCAAATTTTGATTATAAACTTGGTGATGAAATTGAGAAATCTGGAAGATTTGTAGTTGAGTTAATAGACGAAGCTGGAAATAAAACAGTCTATATTTTTGAAAGAGTTTATTCTCTTAATGGAGCAAGTGTAGCAGTGATTGCCGGACTTGGAGCATTGGTTGTATTACTAATAATTTTATTGATTAAATCACGACATCATTACTATGCAGACAAGGTTGAAGAAACCGTTATAGAAACCGTTGTTGATGACGATTTTGAAGATGGTGAAGACATTGTAATTGATAGTGATGAAGGAACTGATGAAAGTGATGAAAATGGTGAGAATTGACAAATTGGTTAAGAATATCCTTGATATTTTTAACGAGCAGGATAAGAGATTGGCTCAAAATGACTTTTTAGGTGCCTAAAAGCCTTGAAAATACTAGCATTTTCACGACTCAGCCCCAAAATAAAAAAGCATCATTTTTGAGCCATCTCCCTTAACCTAATGCAAGTGTGAAACCCACTTCATTTTTATATTTTGAAAGCATAGAAAGGTTGCATAGAAAGGATTAAATTTTTTGATTTTTTCGGAGGAACTTTTTATATGAAAAACATGTTAGCAGCGATTGACTTCAATCCAATTTTGGCTCCCGTTTTGGAAGTCTTAAATGCAATTTTATGGCCAGCGATTGGCTTGGTTGGTTCTATTGGAACTATTTATTGTATCATCTTGGGCGTTAAACTTGCGAAGGCAGATGAAGCCGGTTCGAGAGAAAAAGCGAAGAAAGATTTGATTGGTGCGATTATTGGTTTTGTAGTAATTTTCGTATTGATTGTCGGATTGAAAATCGCAATGCCTATCTTACAAGATTGGGTTGGAACTCAAATAGCTTAAACAAAAAAAGGAGCTAGTTTAAATGAAAAATAAAATACTAATTGGTGCAGGAATTTTACTTACAGTTTTAATTCTTGGACTAATAATAATTTGTGGTGCAAGCACACCAAGTGGAACACCAACAAAGGAAACTTATGAAGTTAGAGTTGACAGTGTGCAAGTTGAAATAGAAGGTGAAGGAGCAAGAAATATTCCACTTTCTATTCTTACAGATAACATTCAATTTAACGCTGAAATTGAAAATAAAGAATATACAGATATTAAAATTATAAACAAACAAAATTACAAATCAAAGGGTATTGTTTTTCTAGCAAAAGCAGAAAGCAATAGTAATATCAAATTTTCACTTTATAAAAATGATGAACTTTTACAATCAGTTGAAGTTAGTTTTAAAGAAGGCGAACCAGCTGATGTAGCACTCTTGCTTGAAAGTTCAGTCAACATAAATAAAGACGATAATTTTCATATCAAAGTTGAAAGAAATGAAGGTGATGAAACTAGATTTGTTTTTGACAGTTTGTTAAGTTTTTTTGACGAGGAATAATTTATGGATTGGTTAACAAATTGGATTTTTGAACTGTTATATAATCTGCAAAAAACGATTTGTTATATCATTGATTTCGTTAGAGAGATTTTTTACAAGTTGGCTGGAATTGAGCCAGTAACCATAGACGGAAAACAAACCGATTTGCTATCGCATTTCATACTTTCAAAAACGGTTAAAACCACGTTCTTTTATATCTTTTTAATTGCAATTATTTTGCTTGTAGTGTTTGTCCTTATAGCAATAATCAGAAGTGAATATGCGTATGGAGAAAATAAAAAATCCAAAGGACAAATACTCGGCAAAGCGTTTCAAAGTTTTGCGATATTTCTGATGGTGCCATTTATTTTGGTTGCAGGAATAACACTTACAAATGCGGTGATGGGTGCAATTAACACGAGTATGAACCCATACTTTACAAGCACAGGTGGAGGAACATCAATAGGTGGGCAAATTCTAGTAACAAGTGGACAGTATGCCTATATTGGTGATGAAGCTATAAGAGCAGATATTGAAAGAATGTTTTTAAGTGGTGAACTTAGTTACTTTGATATTGGTGTGGTTAGTCAATATTACAGTTTGAGAAACTTGGATTTCTTAATTGGGATTTTTGGTTCGATTGTAATAATGGTTATGTTTGTCATGAGTGCAGTAACATTTATTCAAAGGATTTTTGATATTGTTTTACTTTACATTATCTCGCCAATAAGTGTTAGCACAATTCCAGTTGATGATGGAAATCGTTTTAAGATTTGGAGAGATATGACAATCTCGAAGGTGTTGGGTGCTTATGGAATTATTCTTTCAATGAATTTGTTTTTCATAATCATTCCACAAATAAGTTCAATAACATTCTTTGCGGACTCGTTCAAAAATGGAATAGTTAAAATCTTGTTCTTGATTGGTGGAGCATACGCAGTAACGAAAGCGAACTTGGTTATTGCCCAGCTTACTGGCGGAAGTGCAGGAGCAAATGAAACACAACAAATGTTAAGTAATATGAGATATGGCGCTGGTCTTACAAAAGCAACCATTGGAGCAGGAGCAACACTTGGTGGTGCAATTTTAGGTGGTAAAAGATTTGTTGATACAAAGAAATCTACAAAGTCCTTTGCAAAAGGGTTTTCAAATTCATTTGGGACACCAACAAGTAAACCTTATCTAAATAAATCAGACACACCAAGCAAACTAGCAAAATATGGGGGTATGCCAACTCGTATTGCAACTATGCCTATTGGTATGATTAAAGACCTTGCCGAAGGTGGTGTTGTTGGAATGGCCAAGAATTTTGTGCCACGTGCTAAAAACATTGCAACAGGTGATAGTTTTATTAACCATGCACAAGCAGGTAAAAACATTTTAAATAAGGAAGGACAAAATGCGCATAATACCAAGAAACACGAAGGTTAAGTTGCAGTTCTATAAAGGCATTGGAATCTATGATGTCATTATAGGTATAATTGCACTTGCTTTCATAGCCCTTGCGGCTACAAGTAACTTGCCAAACAAATATATCATTGCATTGGCAATTCTTATGATTTCGGCACCAATGTTCATTCCAATTGGAGAAATAAAACTTTATCAAGCAATCGCTTATGGAGTTAATTTTGCAGTAGCAAAAAAATCTTTTAGTAAATCGAAAAAAGGTAGTAGCCATATAAGTAATGTTATTCCTTACGCAAAGGTGGAAAATGATTTGATTTATGGAAAAGATGGGACTTATACCGGGGTTATTCAGGTAACCCCGATAGAGTTCAATATGTTATCGGCAAATAAACAAAATTACTTGATAGATGGTGCCTTATCTTCAACACTAAAAAATGTGGGTATATTTCAAGAATATGATTTAATCAAACTTGAAAAGCCCGTAATCTTTGATGACTATATCAATAACGAATTAACTCGTATTCAACACTTGATTGCTGAAAACGAAAATGGCAACTTGTCGGAAGATGAGTTTAGAAAAAGGGTAGAAGTCATTGAAGATAGAATGAATTTAATTGAGAGTTTAAATTCAAATGAAAAAATCTTTGCTAGCAGTTATTATATTGCCTTACACGACATTGATAGCAGAAGTTTAAATAACTCGTTGGAGATTATTGAAAACACGCTTTCTGGAAGCAATTTGGAAGTCAAAAGGCTTAATAGTAAAGAATTAGCAATCTTTTTAAAATACTCTTATGATAAAGATTTTGATGAAAGAGAGTTTGATAAGTATGAAGAAAAAGACTATATCAGACATATTTATCCAGACAATGTCCAATTCAAAATTTTATCAACAAAACAAAATGAAAAAACTTTAACTCATTTTGTTATTACGGACTATCCTTTGAAAGTGGATAACGCTTGGGGACAACAACTTTTTGATATACCAAATACAAAGATTGTAATGAAGTGCAAACCAGTTGAAAAATATAAGGCTATTAAAAGGATAGATAATGCAATAAATGAACTCTTATCTCAAAATACTTTGGGAAAGGCAAGTTCACAAATTGATAAACAAACTCACTTGGAGAGTTTACAAGTCTTGCTAGAAGGTTTGCAAAACGATAATGAAGTGTTCTTTGATACAACACTTATTATCACAGCATACGACTATGGTAAAGATACAACTAACAAGAAAAATGTTAGAAGAAAATTGAGAGAGTTTGGTTTTAAGTTTGGAGAGATGTTTGGCAGACAAATTGAAAGTTATTTTGCTAGTAACATCAATACTTACAATAAATTAAATATTTCTCGTGGTCTTAATTCATCAATTATTGCTTCATCATTTCCTTTTGTAAGTAACGCAATTCTTGACAAAAACGGTATTTTGATTGGAGAAAATAAATTGCCAACATTTGTTGATTTCTTCCGTAGAGATGATGAAAGAGTTAATTCAAATACGGTTATTATCGGAAAATCTGGTTCAGGTAAATCATATTGCACAAAGATGTTGCTGGCTAATCTTGCAAGCGATAATGCAAAGATATTTATTCTTGACCCAGAAAACGAATATGGCACACTTGCAGAAAATCTTAATGGTAGAGTGCTTGATGTATCATCATCAAAAAACGGAAGAATAAATCCTTTTCACATAATTTCTTCACTAGATGATGAAAATCAAGATGGCTCTAATAACTCATTTTATTCTCATCTACAATTTCTTGAAGAATTTTTCAGATTGATTTTGCAGGGAATAAACTCGGATAGTTTGGAGTTGCTCAATAAAGTTATTGTTGAAATATACAATCAAAAAGGAATAACTGCAAAGACAGATTTAACCAAGTTAAGACCAAAAGATTATCCTATCTTTCAAGACCTTGCAGAAGAAATTGATAGAAGGATTGAAAAGGAAAAAGATGAATATAACCTTTCTTGTTACAAAGTCCTAGCAAACTATGTAAGTAAATTCAGAAGGGGTGGTAGAAATTCAGCCCTTTGGAATGGATTTACAACATTTAATCCAACTGAAAACTTTGTTTGCTTTAACTTTCAAAAACTATTGTCAAACAAAAACAATTTGATAGGTAATGCTCAAATGCTTTTGGTTCTTAAATGGCTAGACAATGAAGTAATTAAGAATAGGGATTATAACCAAATCTTTAGTGCAAATAGAAAGATTGTAATAGCAATAGATGAAGCTCACGTGTTCATTGATGAGAAATTTCCAATAGCACTAGACTTTATGTATCAACTTGCAAAACGTATTAGAAAATATAACGGAATGCAAATTGTTATTACGCAAAATGTTAAGGATTTTGTGGGAAGTCCGGATATAGCAAGAAAATCATCTGCGATAATAAACGTTAGTCAATACTCGTTTATTTTTTCTTTGTCGCCAAATGATATGTCAGACCTTTGCACATTGTATGAAAAGGCTGGTCAAATTAACGAAAATGAAACAGATAACATTGTAAATCTTCCAAGAGGAAGTGCGTTCCTAATTACAGGACCAGCAAATAGAACTAACATTAGAATTGTCGCAACACCACACGTTAGAGAAATTTTTGAAAACAATAAGGAGTAATAAATGGAAGAAAAAAATTACGCAACAGTTGAAAGCTTGACAGCACAAGCAAACGAACAATATTTGAAATATATGAATGAAGGCAGACTTCGTGATATTTTGAAAGTAATGGGTCTTATGCCAGATTACACAGTTATGAATGATGTTCTTATTATGAGCCAAATGCCAAATGTTAAACTTGTAAAAAGACTTACTGGTTGGAACAAAGATGGTAGAAAGGTTAAAGAACACCAAAAGTCTTTGAAAATCATTAGTCCTTGTCTTAAAAAATACAATCAAGATTACACTGATGAAAATGGTAATGTATTCACAAAAGGTATTGAAAAACTTGATTTAAGTGTTGGACATGTCTTTGATATTAGCCAAACAGAAGGTAGAGAATATCCTTATCTCAATACAAATAAAGAGACCATTGCAAAGTTCTTTGAAGCCGCTAAAAATTCTCTTGAAAGAACAGCAAAAGGTTATAAGTTTGAGTATGTTGACCAAGAACCATTTGCAAAGATGGATAAAGAAAATAAGATTGTTTACATCAAAGATGGACTCTCTATTGATGAACTTATCAATACACTAATCAATCAAACAACAAGAGTATTGATTGATAGCAGACGCCCAGAAGGTATTACGAACAAAACAGTTGAAAATATTGATGACATTGAATACAACTGCGCACTTTACGCAATCAAATCAAAACTTGGTCTTAATTTGCCAGACTTTAATGATGACGCCATTACAAACCTTTCAGATGAAGAAAAATTGGAGTTTAAAAACAATCTTCAAAAAGTTCGTTCAGTAAGTATGCAACTTCTTTCTAACTTTGAAACTGCGATTGAAATTGCAATTCGTGGACTTGAAAAGCAAACTCAAAAGGTTGAAGAAGAAGTTAAAGCACAAGAAAAAACAGAAGAAGTTAAAGCACAAGTAGAAAAGAAAACTGCAAAAAAGACAAGTTCAAAGTCTAAAAAAGCAGAAAGTGAGGTGGAATAATGAGATTAGGTGGTGAACTTTCGTTTTTGCTTACTGATATTGATTATTCATCTAAACAAGAACTTTTAGACAAATTAAGAACAATGCGTGATGGCTTGCAAGAAGTCCCAAAGGAAGAAAGGCTTAAAGTTAGACCAAATCTTGCGGTATCTATTCAACAAGCGTTTTATGCTAGTGAATATGAACTATTGAGATTTAAGAAAACAAATAACCACTTCAAGGGAGATATTCATGCAGATAAAACTGAACAATAAAACACTGAATATTTCAGTTGAACGAGCCACGCCAGATGGAATGGAAAAATTTTCTACAATAGTCATTTTTAAAGGTGATTTCAAAAGATATAGTGAGGACCAAAATGTTAAATCTGTTTGGGATTTTACTGACTTTTATAAGAGAAATCCAAATCTAATGTTAGCTTTGCCAATTTACGAAAAAGATAGAAATTTGACAATGGAAGCAAATGATGAAATTGTAGGATATATTTGTGTTGATAAAACGGATTATGAGAACTTTTATGGAAAGAAATTTCCAGAAAATCTATCAAAAGAAGATGTTGATGAAATCAATTCAGAATATGTTAGAGAGCTCTCTACAATTAACGATTGCTTTAATGGTGAACTATTAACAATAAAAATATCTTTAATGGTTGATGGCAAACAAACTACTGCTGAAAGTCTTTATTCCTATGAAGGTGATATTGAGTATTTAATTGAAAACTCAGATACATTAACGGAAAATCCAGAATTTGTAAAACCTTTAAAAAATGATATAGAAAAATTAAAGGAGGAAATTACTTTGGAATTTGAAGATGAAAGAGAAGATATTGAAGAAGACATTGAAGAAGAAGAAACAAAGATTGTCAGAGTTTTGATTAAGGAACCCGGCAAGGAACCTTATGAGAAAGAAATTGAAGATAAACTCAGTGTTCTTCAAGGCATTGTTGGTGGATACATTGAATGTGTTGAAATGCCCGGTGTGAGAAATGTTGACTTGTATGTAAATGAAGAAGGCAAACTTAACAAATTGCCGGGGGATTTTTGGCTTCCAGAATATGAAGATTGTGCTTGTGGCACAGTTTATATGGTTGGATTTGACCCAGACTCTGGCGAAAATATTAGTTTGACAGATAATCAAATCAAAAAATGCAAGGCTTATTGTAAAACATACGAACTTCCAAAAGGTTTGGATTTGTATGAAGATTATTACATTGTTAAAGCTTGTATGATTGAAAGGTATAAACATCAACAAAAGAAAAATGCGGAGATGTAAAAATGAGAGATGTTGAAATAAAAAGAAGAGGAAACTCTTTAAAAGTCAAACTAGATAACTCTTATCAGGTTACTGACCCAAGAGAAGATGATAATCTTGGTCATCTCATTTGTTGGCACAGGAGATATTCTCTTGGTGATAGTAATGAATTTTACAGGCCTTGTGATTTCCAAGCATTTGCAGAAGTCAATAAAGATAATATGTATTGCATTTTAAATGTTTATATGTATGACCATACAGGAATTGCATTATCAACTGAACCATTTAATGACAGATTTGATAGTGGTCAAGTAGGGTATATCTATTGCACAAAGCAAGACGTATTGAACCATGGATATTCTCTTGATGACTATGACAAAGTTGAGCAAACTTTAAAAAATGAAATTGTTGATTATAACGATTATATCAATGAAGCGCACGAGTATTATGCGTATGAAATTACAGATGAAGATGATAATATCGTTGATAATATGACTGGTTTTTCTATAAGTAACAACAACAATATCACAATGCTTAAAGAAATGCAAAAGTGTGCAGATGACAAATTTCATTATCTTTTCAATGAACTTATAAGAATAGAGAAAAAACGAGAAAGTTGTCTATAAAGGTCCACCTTTATGGACGAAAAAGGAATAACAAATGGAAACAAAAACGAGCAAAAATATTATTTCTTGGGGACAGTTGTTTCTTTTAATTGGAGTGTTTGCTTTATTCCTTTACGCATTAACAGTAAGAGTAAATTTTAACCCTAAAACAGATGTTGTATTAGAAGGATATGTGTTTGTCGGCAGTGAACTTAAATCCTACACAGGACAAGAAAAAGATGTTACATTGCCGACATCATATTCCTTTGGAGAACCAGTTTATTATTCTGGAAAAGCAACATTTAATTCACAATGGGAAGCAAGACAATTTTGGCAAGAACACTATGCTTGTGGAGCAGAAGGTTACTATGAATTTTATCAAGAGATTTACACTCATAGTTATCCTTGGGATTATGAATATACCATTGGCAGACCTACTTATATCGAAGGTGATGAAGTAAAGGTTAATACAATGGCTTGGTATGCAGGACAAAACAACGAATATATTGAAACTTTAAAAATTCCAAAAGAGTTTACAACAACAAGTGTGAGAGCATTTCAAAATTGTCCTAACTTAAAAGAAGTTTACTTTGAAGATGGGGTTGAAGTTGTTGGTGATGGTATTTTTGATGGTTGTTCAAGCCTTAAAAAAGTTAGATTATCTGAAACAACAAAGCAAATAGACGCTTATGCGTTTTTTGGAACTGCAATAGAAGAAATAACAATTCCAAAGACAGTAAGAAACTTTCATATTGGCACATTTTACAACTGCACAAATTTAAAGACGGTTACGATTAAATCTAGCCAAATTCAGGCCAATCACAATGATTATTACAATCACTTTGGAAACTGTCCTTTGAATGTTATTTATGTGCCATTTGAAGCACTTGAATATTATAAAACAACAAGCCCTTGGTCGAACTATTCGAGTTTGTATCAAGCACTTTATTAAGGAGGACTGATTGATGAACGAAGGTCAATATGTCGTTTGGCAACGAATGTTGAATCACGACAAAGAAAAATTCCTTGAAAAGGGAAGAACTGACACTGAAAAAGAAGTATCAATGAAGATATTTGATTATCTATACAAACATGGGAAGGAATTTAACTACTATATTGTTGCAAAACAAAATATCTTGGATATTTATCGTGAATATATGATTGCAAACCAACTACCTTTTAATGATGAAGGAATAGGTAAAGCTGTTGAGGAATATAACACAAACTACAAAGAAAACTATCTAATTCGTGGAGAATTATATAGACCTATTTTTTACGGAGAGGAAGAAGATTGCTGGGGAGATTATGAAGATGAAGAAAACACTTGTGGTGATTGTGGTTGTCATCTAGGTGAACAACATCTACCGAATTGTGATATTGAAAGGTGTCCAAGATGTGGAGGCCAAATGCTTTCTTGTGATTGTGGAGCAATATATCCGGTGTCTGATGAAGATAGAAATCTTATCCCAAAACTTAAAAGACAACAGGAAATCGAAAATAAAGAATTAGATAAATTGTTGGAAGAATATAGAACAAAACATAGAAAGAACCAAGACGCAGAAATGTAATAAATTAAGGAGAATTTAATGGACGAAACTAAAAATAAATCAAAAGGTATATCCATTGCTATTATTCTTTTAGTTATTGTTATTGGTTTTGGATTTGTTATTGGTTTAACACAAGTAACTGATAATCTTAACAGTAAAGAGAAAAGTGAAATATCATATTTTACTTTTGATGAACAAGGTAATGTTCTTGGATATAGTGGAACAAAAACAGATATAGTTATCCCAGAAACTTATTCATTTGCAAAAACAAGTGAAAAGGTTGAAATGGCTTCAAGTTCAATTTACGGACTTATTGAGAGAGCAAAAACTTTAAATATTAAAAATTATACTATTAAAGATGAAACTGGTAATTATACAGATGATTTTGGCAACACATACTATCAAGAAAAATATGTATTGACCTATGAGAAAAGAGAAGTAATTGAAGGTGACGACTATATTGTATCAGGTATTTCAAACCATATTTTTCAAAATAACAACAATATAAAATCCATAACTATGCCAGATACTATCACACATATAGACAGTTGTGCATTTATGGGTTGCTCAAACTTAAAAACTGTTAAACTTTCTTCTAATCTTGAAAGATTGGAAAACTCAGTATTCTTTAATTGTATCAACCTTAAAGAAATTACATTGCCAGAGACATTGACCTATATTGGACCACAATGTTTTCAATATTGCAATACATTGACAGAGATAACCATTCCAAGTGGAGTAAACTATATCAGTGATATGTCATTTTCAAACTGCAATAATTTGAGAAAAGTAACATTTAATGGTCCTATCACTCAAATTGCAAGTGAAGGCTTTGCTAATTGTAGAAGTTTAACAGAAATCAATCTTCCAAGTTCTCTTGAAAGAATTGAAAACAGGGCTTTCTATAATTGTAGAAGTATGAACAATGTAATTCTTCCAAGCTCTATTATATATATAGGAAACCAAGCATTTTATAATTGCACAGGAATGACCGATATTACAATAAATGCCATCAATATTCCAGAGATTGAATATAATTGTTTTTCAAATGCTTATATTCAAAACATTTATGTGTTAGATGAACTTTATGACACTTATCTAGGATATGGTAATTGGTCAAATTACGCTGGAAAGATTAGAAGAATATCAGAGAAAATTTAACGGAGGAAGTTATGTCAACTAGAAGTTTGATATGTATCCAAAGGGGAAAGAACAAATACGAGGCGATTTATTGCCACTCTGATGGATACTTAACATATAATGGTCAAATGCTTAATGACCATTACAACGATAGAGAGAAAGTGGAAAAATTGATTAAACTAGGCAATATATCTTGCCTAAATGAAAAAATTGACCCAGACCCAACTAGACCACATTCGTTTGATTATAGTGAAAGACAAGATGATGTTACGGTTGCTTATGGTAGAGATAGAGGTGAAAAAGGACAAGAAAGCACTCTTTGTTCAATGAAAAAATTGAAGGAATGGGGTTGGATTGAATATATCTACATTTTCAATACAAAAAATGAATGGATATATTCGGGTTATCCTTTTGATGAATTTAAAAATGTTAAGGAAGATTTGGAAGACTATTACAAAAAGCTTGGAATCAAACGACCAAAAGACTTTTATGGTTATATGTCAGATGATTACATTAACAAACTAAAAAAGCAACAAGAAGGTGAAATGTAGATTTGGAAAATTATGAACTTGAAGGAGTGATGGATAACCTTAAAAGCTACCTTGAAAGTCATAATATAAATACAAGTCGTTTATTTCATTGTCTAAATCCAAATCATAGAGATAGCAATGCTTCTATGAAATACTTTGATGATGGAAGATGTTATTGCTTTGGTTGTGGCGTAAGTTATAACCTTGTAGATGTTATAGGTATAATGGAAAACCTTGATAATAGAAGTGCGTTTAAGAAAACAATGCAATATTATGGAAAGAATTTCGACTATAACTCTACTATTAGAAAAGATAAAGAACAAACTGAAAAGGACTATACAAAGGCCTATAATGTTTGGTCGTATAATCTCAGACATAATAAAGAAGCAATGGATTATCTTCTATCAAGAGGTTTATCTAAAAAGATTATTAAAGACTACAAACTTGGTTTTAACTCTTTTGATTTTAAAGAATTTAAGTTTAATGCTGTTGTAATTCCAGTTAGTAAAAATTGTTTTGCTGCTAGGAATATACACAATGATGAAAAATTGAGATATTACAAACCAAAGGGTTGCCAAGTTGAACTCTTTAATACAGAAGCATTAACTAATGATAGCAAATATTGTGTAATAACAGAAGGTGAATTTGATTGTTTAAGCTTTGAAACGGTTGGTGTAAATGCCATTGGACTTTCAAGTGCTAACAATGTAAATAAATTCATTGAAAGAGAAAAATCGCTTGATAAGACCTTTATTTTAGCATTGGACAATGATGAAGCAGGACAAATAGCAGCCAAAGCTCTAATAGAGTATTTTGATGAAAACAATATAAATTATTGCACATTTGATAATTGTGGATATAAAGACGCAAATCAAGCACTTGTGTCTGACAAAGAAAAATTCACAGAAGAAATTAACAAAATCGTTTTTCCACTTATTAAAGAAAGGGAGCATAGAAAGGCAAGACAATTTGATGATGAAATGGAGTAAACTATGCAACAGACTTTTTTTGATTTGCTTGGTAGTGATTTTAATCATCTTAAAACAAAACAAAGTAATGATTGGTATTGGCATTTCAAAGACTATCCAAAAGAAAAGAATGGATTAAAAGTTTTCTCGTGTTTCGCCTGTGGTGGTGGCTCTACAATGGGCTATAAACTTGCAGGATACGATGTGATTGGTGATTTGGAGATAGATAAGAGAATGAACTCTGTCTATCTTGCAAATCATAGTCCAAAACATAATTATGTTTTAGACATACGAGATTTTAACAATATTCCAAATAACGAACTACCAAAAGAACTATTTGATTTAGACATATTAGATGGTAGTCCGCCTTGCACAACATTTTCTATGGCTGGCAAGAGAGAAAAATCTTGGGGAGTTAAAAAGAAGTTTAGAGAAGGACAAAAAGAACAAACACTTGATGATTTATCTTTTGTCTTTATTGATACAGTAAACAAACTTAAACCTAGATTTGTGATAATGGAAAATGTTGAAGGTTTGACCAAAGGTAATGCGTGGGGATATGTTCAGAGAATATATAAGCAATTCCACGACATTGGCTATAAAGTCAAACATTGGTTATTAAAAGGCGAGCAGATGGGCGTGCCACAGAAAAGACATAGAGTATTTTTTATAGCAACAAAATTGAATGTTGATTTAGAAAAACTTGATATGTCTTTTTTATATGCGCCAATTAACTTTGAAGAAGTTAAATCACAAGAAGGCTCAATGGAAGGAATTACTGATAATTTGCTTGGTTTAATTAAATATGCAAAGTATGGTGATAGAAACCTTGAAAACGCTTGTATGAAGGCTCGTGGCAAAAGCTCGTTCTTCAACTATTGTTTTGTTTATGATGACCAAGTTGCACCAACGCTTACTGCTCACTGCAATAATATAAGGTGGGACACAAAAACAAGACTTTCAAAGCAAGATATTATTTCAATATCTTCATTCCCACAGGATTACAATTTCTTAACAGATAGTCTTGATGGTGTGTCTTATGTGTGTGGAATGAGTGTTCCGCCACTTATGATAAAAAGAATTTCCGAAAGATTGGAACCAGTTATTTTAAAGGCTAAACAAGAGGAGAGTAAAGATGAGTTTAATTAATGATAAGAGAAAAATTATCAAAGCACTTAATGAGGAAAAGGAAAAGATAGATTATGCTAGCGAAGAAGAATATAAAAAAATCTATAACCTTTGTTCTTCAGATGAAGTTTTAATTGAGTATTTAGATGAGCAAAACTATATAACATCTGATGATGAAGACAGAGTTATTGCAGAAAACTCA
>JAGBBH010000025.1 GCA_017938505.1 Clostridia bacterium
ATTGACAGATTAAGATATTTCATTGGAGATACTTATAGTGCTGAAATTTATAGAATAGATGGTTACGGAAATCTTGAAAATGTTACATCAGAAGATTTAAAAGATTTGTGTGATGACTTAATTGATGAATTAAGGAGACAAATACAGACCTTAAAAGATAGTGAGATGTCGTAGTCGGTTTTTGTTCTATTTTTTGTTTTTCAACTATATATTATAACAGGATTGAATGTTCGTTTAATCTTACAAATAGGGGTGTAGGATATAACAGGATTTCTATCCATTTACGAATGTTTTAGAAAGAAATTTAAAATAAGGCAAAAAAAATAAGGTTTGAAACCTTATTTTGGAAATTTAACTATTGAATTTATAGCATTTTGAAAATCTTTGTCGTTGATGTATCTATCTGCAAAGTCTTTGAAATCGCAGTTTCTTTGATATTCTTGAATAACTCTTTGTTCACTAGGGGTTAAAGCTTTTGTATTGTCTAAACCGAATAGTGTAAGAAGTGATATGTTCATTATCTCACAAAGAGTTGGTAAAAGAGAAATATCAGGAAGACAAACACCTTTACGCCAACGCTTAACAGAAGTGTCGGATACTCCAAGTCGTTTTGCTAGTGAAACGCTTGTCTGTTCAGGGTGTTCTTTAAACCATTTTTCAATGTTATTACAAATATTGAGTTTAATGTTATTTTCGCTATTCATAAGATTAGTATAGTTTTTTTTCGGCCATTTGTCAATCGATTACGGACTAAAATAGTATGTTTCTTAAATTAAACATACTAAAATAGTTGACAACGACAAATAAACGGACTATAATAGTCCGTAGATAAAGTCAAATAGACTATATTATTCAATAGTTAATTCCATTGCCGAAAGGAGTGTAATGGAAGAAATTAAAGAAACAAACAAAATTGAGCAACCTTTATCAGAGGAAAATGTAAAAATTTATAGAATTGATGGAAGTGTTGTTCGTGTTAAAAGAGAATTTTCACATGGAGGAACAAATATTCTTGAAAGAGTTATGTGTCTTTTATTAGACATACTTGAACAAGAAAACCAAAAAGAAATTACAAGTTAAAATCAGCGAAAGAGGAGGTTAAAATTTGGAAAATCAAAATTGTAGAGTTGCTATCTATTGCAGATTATCAAGAGAAGATGGAAATGAAGAAAGTCAATCAATTTCTAGCCAAAAAGAAATCTTGACAGATTATGTAACTAAACAAGGCTGGAATATTGTTGATATTTATATTGACGATGGCTTTTCAGGAACTAATTTTGAAAGACCAGATTTTAAAAGACTTCTCGTTGATATTGAAATTGGGAAAATTGATATAGTAATAACCAAAGACTTATCAAGACTTGGTCGTAATTATATTCAAACTGGATATTATACAGAAGAATTTTTCCCAGAACATAATGTAAGATACATTGCATTAAATGATGGGTTTGATACTTCACAAGAAGAAACAACGGATTTTGCACCATTCAAAAATATAATAAACGAATGGTATGCAAAGGATATTTCAAAAAAGATAAGGTTTACGCTTGATAATAAAGCAAAGAATGGAGACCCAAGAAATACTGTCTTTCCTATATTTGGATATGCTTATAATGAAAATTATGAGAGAATACCAGACCCGGAAACAGCGCCAATTGTTCAACTTATTTATAAGAAATATGTCGAAATGGGTTCATCTGTTAAAGTAGCGAGATATTTAAAAGAACAAAAAATTAAAATACCACGTTATTATAATGCTATCAAATATAATTACAACAAGAAAAAAGTTCTGGAAATGTCGGAAGATGAATTAACTACATGGAGACCAGATGGAATAAGGGAATTGATTGAAAGAGAAGAATATCTTGGTGTATATAAAACAGCTCAATCAACATCTATTAGTTTTAAAATTAAAAAGAGAAGTGATAATAAGGATTGCTATCGTTTTGAAAACAGATATGAACCTTTGATTGATAGAGAAACTTGGGAATGTGCAAACAATTTAAGAACAAGGACACGTTCTGGTGCTATTCCAATGGAAGAAAACAAATTGAAAGGGTTGGTTGTTTGTGAGAATTGTGGCTCTCCAATGAGATTTGAAAGAAGAATAAATTTAGCACATAATACTTATGATTATAGGTATTTTTGTAAAACTACAAAATCAAATAATTGTTATGCCATAAATTCAACGCCAGTTTATATTTTGCTTAATGTTGTAGAAAGTGAGATTTCTGATTTAAGAAAGGTAATACTTGAACATCAAGAGGAGTTTATAGAATTTTCAAAAAAATATGATAGAAGAACTAGAAATATCAAGACAAACTATGAACTTGATTTGGAAAAATTTATAAAAAGGAATGTTGAGATTGATAGGTTTATTCAAAAACTTTTTGAAGATAACGCAAAGGGTTTAATACCAGACTCAACATTTCAAATGATGATGGAAAAGTATAAAAAAGAAAAAAGCTTAATTGAAGATGAAATTAGAGATTTGACAAGAAAACAACAAAGAGAACTTTCAACACCAACAAATGAAAAAAATGCAAATGTATTTTTGGAGAAATTAAAAAGTATTTCAGTTAATGAACTTATGGAACCTAATAATCTACGTAAAATCATTGATAAAATTACAGTTAAGTCCAGCAAAATAAATAATTCAAATAAAAATAGGATATTTGATATAACGATTTATTACGCTAATTGTAACGAAATTATAAAGGAATTTATGACTTATGAGAAATAGAGCAGTGATATATGCACGTCTTTCAAGAGAAGATGAAAATAAGATTGATGGAAATACGGAATCAAGAAGTATTGAAAATCAAATTGAAGGTTTATCACTATATGCAAAAGAAAATGGCTTTCAAATTGTCGATATTTACTATGATGATGGTTATAGTGGTGGAACAATGGAAAGGCCAGCAATGCAAAAACTTCTTAATGATTTAAAACTAAAAAAATTTGATATTATTTTAGTAAAAGATATTTCCAGATTAGGAAGGTCTTTGCATAGAGTAGGTAATTTAATTGAAAAAATATTTCCAGAGAATAATATCAGAGTGATATCTGTAAATGATAAGTATGATAGTGAAACATACAAGCAAAACGAGTCCATTGTTTTAAGAAGTTTTTTAAATGACTACTACCTAAAAGAATTTAGAAAAAAGTGTAGGAAAGCGAGAGAACATTACGCACACACAAAACACTTAAATTATTATCCTAAATATGGTTACAATTTTGATAAAGATAAAAATGAAATAATAGATGAATATTCTGCTGGTATAGTAAAGGAAATATTTGAACTTGTTGGAATTAAAAAACTCAATCCTTATCAAGTTGCTCGGAAACTAAATCAAGATGGTGTTTTAACACGTTCAAGGTATGCAACCGAAGTATTAGGCCTTAAAGGCTTAAATAAAGTTCCAGCAAAAGAATGGAATGCTTGCAAAGTTCACGAGGTTGTTAGTGATTATGAATATTGTGGTCATTCTATAAATTGGGTTTGCCATAAGAAAGAAGACTGGATTTTGCTGAAAAACACGCACAAAGCAATAATTGATGAAGATTTATATAATCTAGCTCAACAAGCAATAAAAGAGCGTTCTTACTTGGCAAAACATAATAATGAAAGACCTAATCATATTGGAAAGTTGATTTTCGATAGGGAATTTCCAAATAGGAATTATTTGTATTGCAGACACAGACGAAATCCAGAAACATCATATTATTTTTCCAGATACTCTCGTAAGAAGGTTAAATGTTCTATATTAGAAGATGTTGTCTATAATGATATTATAAATATAATTCAACAATGTATAGAGAACCCAGAAAGATTGTATAATTACTATAAAGTAAAATTATTTAATGGCAAAGAATATCGAAAGGATAAAATAGAAGATAGCCTTAAACTTGCTAATGAAGCCTATTCTAAACTTATAGAAAACTATTATAATCAAACCATAACAGAATTAGAATTTAAGAAAAAATCTACTAAAATGATTGATGTTATTCATGAATTAGAAAATCAATTAAAGGATTGCAAGGATAACCAAATTGTGATAAAGACGTTTGATATAAAATTCAAAAGATTTTTGGAACAAATAAAGAACATTCCACAGAATAAACTTGATGTAATAAGAATGGCGGTTGATAGGATTTATGTTGAAAGATGTTGTGGATATAATGATTTTGATATTACTATAAAATATAAATTTGAAATTTGACCAACAATAGTTGGTCTTTTTTTATTATATAGGAATATATAAATGTCTATTATAATAATATGTTATATACACCTAACTTGGTAAAACAGCCCTTTTACCTATTAGGGTGTAGATAAAGAACGGAAAAATGGATATAAATCGACTTTTATCTACACTTAAATGGGCAAAACAGGAACAGCACAAAAATATGATGAAAATGGTCGCATTGCAAGTGGAAAATATATTTCGAGTTTCATCGGAACATATCCTGCAAACGAACCACAATATTTGTTTATGATTTTGGTTGATCAGCCAAGTGCGGGAGCATATTATGGTGCAATAGTTGCCGCACCTTATGGAAAGTCTTTTTTTGAAAAACTCTTTGATTTCTATAACCTTCCGAAAGACGACACTTCAATTGTTTTGGAAGAAGTCGTTATGCCAGATTTGGTAGGTTATTCTCTTGCAAACGCGTTGGCAGAACTAAAGAAACTGGGAATAGACTATGAAATTGATGGAGAGGGTTCAAGCATAAAAAAACAACTTCCCCCGGCAGGAGTAAAGATAAAAAAGGGAGATAAAATTTTGCTGATAACATAAAAAAACAATAAGAAAAATTTGTTGATTTAATGTTTATATTGTTATATAATAAATATATGTGGACATACATTTTAATTGGTGTTGGAGTTGGTGTTGGATTGCTGCTTTGCTTTGCTTTGGCGGTGGCGAGTTTTTCTTTTTCAAATTTCAAAGAAAAACAAAAAGAACTTCAAACAAAATCAATTTCCTATGGAATAACTGTTTCAGAGTTTATTAAAGAAGTCAACAGACAGATTTTTGGAGGACAACTTCATAGAACATTTTGTGAGCAAGATAAGGACCATTACAGTTCAAATGTAATTTCTCTCAGTGTGTCAACTTACAATTCAAATTCAATTGTTTCTTTTGCCACAACGGCACACGAACTTGGTCATGCAAAACAAGACTATTCAACAAAGAAACTGCAAACTTTGTGGAAACTTAAAAATTCTTCTCGTGTTTGTGGTTGGTTCTTTATGCCACTTATTGTTGTAGGATTTGTTCTAAGTTTGCTGACAATTTTTCAAATCATTCAACAGCAATTCGTTTTCTACATTGGAGTTGGCATTTTGGGACTTGCAGTTGTGTTGCTCCTTTTTTCGATTTTTCTGAAAATTAAGGAGATTTCCATTGAAAAAGAAGCATCAACAATTGGTTTGCAATTTCTGAAATCTTTTATGACAGAAAAAGAACTTAAAAGTTGCAAAGATTTTCTTGACAGTGCAAGATTTACCTACTGGGCGGCTTTTTTTAGGGGCTTGCTCGGTTGGACTTTTTTGACAAACAAGGAAAGTATGTTTAAGTGATAAAATAAAAAAAGCAAATTGATTAATTTGCTTTTTCTTTTTCTGTGTTGGATTTTGTGTTTTGATAAGAGTTATCAACTCTCCAAGGAGTCGAAAGCATATCAGATGCACTTACATTGTCAAGGGTGGCATTGATTGCGTTTTCAGTTAAAATTAGTGGTGTGTGAATTTTGCTTGAAGTGGTTACGAATGGATATTTTTCTTCTGCAAATGGTGTGTAAATTTGTGTTGGGAGAGTTGTTGTGTCTTTTGAAAATCTGAAACAAAGACTTTGTTGCAATGGTGCGTCTTTTCCGAAACTTGATGCATTTCTTCCAAAACAAACCTCTTTATTTTTGATTCCTTCAAGAATCGCGGAGTGGAGTTCATAGGTGTTGTTTATCAGTTTGTAAAGGTGTTGGCTTGTGCGCATTTGACATTCAACAGCATTTGCAAAAGAGCAAACTTCCGCAGAAGCTTCTTCATCTCTGTCAAGGTCATAAACATTGCTTCTGCAAATTTGCATTCTTTTCTTGTGAAATTTTCCATTGTGTTCAAACATAGTGAATAAGCAATAGCCATAACCAGATTTTTCTTCTTCAGGAACGGGAATTTTGAGTTCTTGACATTGGAGATATTCATATTTGTCTTTCCCGCTGCCGATTAGAAACTCATAACTTTCAAGTTTTCCATTGATTCTGTTGATTATATACAAATTGTCATTGCAAATGGCAAATTCTCTTGTTTGTTGAAAGATTGTATCAAAGTTTGAAGAAACATATTTGTCAGTTACCTCAATTTCATAAAAAGAGTTGTTGGCTTTCATGATTAAAAATTTTGACATTGCGTTTTCTTTGAGAGTAGTTCCTTCTTTTGTTAAACCATATTGTTTTGATTTTGCTCTAAAAAGATTTTTAATGTGTCGTTTTTCTTCTGTCATTTTTGTTCTCCTGTTTTACGGAAAATATGATAACACAGGAGAGAGGAAAAGTCAATATACAAAAGGTAAGAAAAAAGAGGAGTTATTCCCCTTTTTCGCAGAAACTTTTGCAATAATGTGGTGCGATTCCGTTTGACATTGGTGCGTTTCCGTGAGAAACATCAATGACAAGTTTGTTACACTTGCAACCGCCTTCGTTGTAAATACATTCGTTAACATTGCAACGAACCCCACAATTAATTTTTTCTTTCATAAATAACCTCCTTGCTATATTGTTTGCATATTTTTTAAATTTATATGGAATGAAAAAATTTTTTAATACATATAATAATTTTGAGAAAAATTTGTTGACATTGCATTATTTTCTATGTAAAATGATTGTAACAAACAAAAAAAGGAGAGAAAGTTATGGCAAAGAAATCAGATTACTTCGGTTTGGACTATATTGTAAGTCTTATTCTTGCAATTATCCCTGTAACTGCTTGGATTTGTGGTTTTATCACAAGATTGCAAGAAGGCAAAATCGTAGCTGCAATCATCAGATTGCTCGGCGTTGGTGTTGTTCTTTGGGTTATTGACCTTGTGTTGATGATTACAAGCAAACACATCTTTAGACTTTTGAATATCTAATTGATGATAAAAAAAGAACGCTTTAAAACAAGCGTTCTTTTTTTTGTTGCTTTGTTATTTTGAGATAAGTTATTTTCTCTTGCAAAATACAATATAGTTTTCCATAAGTTCATCACAAATTTCTTCAGGAGTTTTGTTCATACTGTCAATTACAAAATCGAAATTTGAAAGGTCTGTCAGGTCAACATTATAGATTTTTTTATAGCGAGCAATTTCTGTTCCTTCTCTCTCTTTTAAAGTTCTTTTTGCTTCTTCAATTGTGTCGAATTTTTCTTTGCCTGTGCGGTCAGAATTTGCGAGTCGTCTTGCCATTTCATCTTCGTTCAAATCAACAAAGACCTTGAAAGACTTTGGAACAAAATGCCACGCAAGCCTACTGTCGAAAACCACCTTTTGTCCTTCATATTGTTTTCCTAAAACTTCCGATTGTTTGTCAATATAATAGTCAAAACTTGGGTCAGAAAGAAGAAATTTATTAAATTCTTCAGAGTTCATTCCCCTCTTTCGAGCTTCCTCCTTGCAGATATCTCCAACGCCTATTCTTTTGAAACCGTATTTTTCAACTAAAAGTTTAGAAACGGTTGATTTTCCACTGCAAGGTTTTCCTGTAATAGTGATTATCATAGTTCCCCCTATTTTGTTTGATGATATCACAAATTGCTCTTTTTTCAAAACAATTCTAAAAAAATGATTGAAGTTTTTTTGTAAATATGTTAAAGTAGAAAGGAAAAGCAAAAAAAGGAGAAAAAACAAAATGCATTCATGTGAAGGAACAGGAAAAAACATTGAACAAGCAATCAACAATGCATTGCTTGAACTTAAGGCAGCAAGAGAAGATGTTGACATCAAAATTTTAAGTGAAGGCGGATTTTTAAAGAAGGCAAAAGTTTTGGTTACAATTTCAGCCGATGCTGTTGAAAAATATGAAAAGAGAGAAAAGTTTAAAGAAGAACTTTCAAAAGAAGAAACAGACGAAGATTTTGCAGAAAACTTTATGAAAAGAAAAATTGAAACTGCAAAAGAAACAGAAGTCAAAGTTGAAGAAAAGGCAGAAGAACCAAAGCAAGAAAGAAAAATTCAAATTATCACCGATGAAGAATATGTTGCACCTAAAAAAGTTGAATCCGATGAAGTTATTGGAAAATTGACAGGAGAAGAATTTTTGCAAGGAGTCCTTTCTGCAATGGAATTGCAAGGAGAAATTGAAAAATTAGAAGATGACAGATTTGTTCGTTATGGGCTTACTGGCGAAAACTTGAACGATTTAATTGGTTATCACGGAGAGTGTATGCTTGCGCTTTCTCATCTTATGAATGTTGCTTGCAAGAGTGAAAGCAAAAAAAGATTTGTTCTTGATGTTGAGCATTACAGAGAAAAAAGAGCAGAGGCACTCACAGACCTTGCAAAAAAGGTTGCGGGCAAGGTTGCAAAAACTGGAAGATATCACAAGTTTGAACCTATGGAGGCAAGTGAAAGAAAAATCATTCACACAGCACTTCAAGAAGACGACAGAGTTACAACATTGAGCAAGGGGGAAGAACCTCGCAGATATTTGATTGTTTTTCCAAGAGAATATAGCGAAAGAGATTAATAGCAAACAAAAACCAATTTAACTTTGAAAGATTTTGAGATTTTTTGAAAGTGAGTTGGTTTTTTTGTTGTAATTTTCACATAAAAAATAACGCTTCAACAAACTTGACATTTTTAAATTCTTGATTTTTTGACATTATGGTGTTATAATAAAAAAATGGAAACGATAGTAAGTATTTCGACCCCAATTGGCAAGGGGGCAATTTCAGTTGTAAGAATGAGTGGAGAGAAAAGTCTTGACATGGCTTTACGACTTTTTCACGCAAAAAACTTGAATAAAGAAAATGTTCAACCTAGATATATGTATTTTGGAAAACTTGAACTTGATGAGGGCCTGTTTGAAGAGTGTTTGATGGTTTATTTCAAGAACCCATTTTCATATACGGGAGAAGATATTGTTGAGTTTCAAGTGCATGGAGGGGTTCTCCTTGCACAAAAGGTTGTTCAAAGATGTCTTGATGTTGGTGCGAGAATGGCGGAAGCGGGAGAGTTCTCAAAGAGAGCATTTCTTAATGGCAAGATAACTCTTGACAAAGCGGAGGCAATCATTGGGGAAATTAATGCAGAAGCTGAGGGTGAACTTAAGAGCAGTTTGCAAGTTACAAACGGACGCCTGGCACAAGAGATTTTGTCGCAACAAGAAAATCTAAAACTTATGCTTGCGGAAATAGAAGTTGGAATGGATTATCCTGATGAAGTTGAAGAACTTGGATTGATTTTAAATGTCAAAGAAAAGCTTCAATCAATTTTTCAAAGATTGGAACAAATCATTGCTTCATCACAAAGTGCGAAATATTTAAAGAATGGCATAAATGTTGCACTTGTGGGAAAGACAAATGTTGGCAAAAGTAGTGTGATGAATTCGTTGCTCGGTTCTGACCGTGCGATTGTAACGGATATAAAAGGAACAACACGAGATAGCATTACAGAAAGCTTTGAATTTGGTGGAATAAAAATCAACTTGATTGACACTGCTGGAATCCGTGAAACTGAAGATGTTGTTGAAAGTTTAGGAATTGAAAAAAGCAAACAAACCCTATCAAGTGCAGATGTAATTCTGTTTGTGCTTGACGGAAGTGAAACTTTGTCAGAAGAGGACAAATTCATTGAAAAACTGGTAAACGACAAGAATGTTTTAAGAGTTGTAAACAAAACAGACAAAAACAGGGTATTACCGAAGTTTGATTCTGAAATTGAAATTTCTGCATTGGAAGGAAAAAACATAGACAAGTTAAAGCAAAAAATTGTTGATATGGTAATTTTGCAAGAGATAGATTTTAATGCATTGGTTCTTACGAACGAAAGGCAAATTGAGGTTTTGAAATTGGCACAAAGCCAATTGAGGGAAATCTTGCAAACGGAGAACTTGTCATTAGATGTGTTGTCAATGCTGATAAAAAATGTGTGGAAGTCGCTTGGGAAGATTACGGGCAACACAGAAAACGAAGACATAATTGACCTTATTTTTTCCAAATTTTGTCTTGGGAAATAAGATGTCAAATCGCGTGAGGGTTAGAGAAAAATTATAATTAAGGAAAAAAGATGAAAGAAAATTTTGAAAAGTTTGACACAATTGTTGTTGGTGCGGGACATGCAGGTTGTGAGGCAGCATTGGCGTTGGCAAGAACAGGAAACAAGACCCTGCTTTTGACAATAAGTCTTGATGCCATTGCTTTTTTGGCATGCAACCCATCAATTGGCGGGACTGCAAAAGGACAATTGGTTGCCGAGGTTGATGCCCTTGGCGGAGAAATGGGAATTAATGCAGACAAGACTGCAATTCAAATAAGAATGTTGAACAGAGGCAAAGGCCCCGCTGTTCAAAGTTTGCGTGCACAGGCGGACAAAAAGGCTTATCACATTGAAATGAAGAAAACCCTTGAAAGAGAAGAAAATCTTTTTGTGAGACAGGGAGAAGTTGTTGACATAAAACTTGTTGGTGAGGAAAAAGAAGTTACGACACATCTTGGGCTTGTTTATCGTGCAAAAAGTGTTGTGTTTGCAACCGGGGTTTATTTAAAGAGTGAAATTATAATCGGACAAAGTAGAGAGGCAACCGGGCCAAATGGATTTAAAAATGCTTCCAAGCTTTCTGACAGTTTGAGAGGACTTGGAATTGAACTCTTGCGTTTTAAAACCGGAACGCCGGTCAGACTTCACGCAAGAAGCGTGGATTGTTCTCAAATGCAATTGCAAGAGGGAGATGAGGATATATATCCATTCTCATATATGTCGGACAAAAAACCTGAAAACAAGACGGTTTGCTATTTGACATACACGACGCCTCAAACGCACGAGATAATTAGAAACAACATTGAAAAAGCCCCTGCTGTTTCAGGAGAGATTAAAGGAATTGGTCCTCGTTATTGTCCATCAATAGAAACGAAGGTTGTTAGATTTGCAGACAAAGAAAGACATCAACTTTTCTTGGAACCAGAAGCACTTGACACACAAGAAATGTATTTGCAAGGGTTTAGCACTTCAATGCCTGCTGACATTCAAAAAGATATGGTTCGTTCTGTGATAGGAATGGAAAAAGCGGAAATTATGAGAGATGCTTATGCTATCGAATATGATTGCATTGAACCAACTCAATTGAAGCCAACATTAGAGTTAAAGTCGGTAAAGGGTTTGTTTTTTGCTGGGCAAATTAACGGAACTAGTGGATATGAAGAGGCTGCGGCACAAGGAATAATTGCAGGAATCAATGCTAACTTATATAACAAAGGGAAAGAACAACTTGTTTTAAAGAGAAGTGATGCATATATTGGCGTGCTTATTGACGACATTGTAACGAAAGGAACAAACGAACCCTATAGAATGATGACGAGCCGTGCTGAATATAGACTTTTGTTAAGGCAAGACAATGCGGATTTAAGATTAACCGAAATAGGTAGAAGAGTTGGCTTAGTAAATGATGAAAGGTATGCTCGCTTTGTTGAAAAACAGAAAAAACTTCAAGAGATTGAAGAAGTTTTGCAACAAAAAGTAAAGGTTGATGAAACATTGAAAAGGCTTTGTGAAGAAAATGGTGAAAATCTACCTAGAGAAAGTATGAAAATTCACGACCTTATGAGAAGAAACAATTTGGACATTTTTAAATTCGCAAAAGCTTATAATTTGTTTGCTGGCATTGACAAAACTTTGCTTGATGTTGTAAATACAAAAGTCAAATATGAGGGGTATTTACAACAACAGGAAGATGATGTTAAAAAGATGTTGGCAAACGAAAAGGTATTAATACCGATAGATTTTGACTATGCTGCTCAGAGAGGATTGAGAACGGAAGCGATTGAAAAACTGAGTAAAATAAGACCATTAAATTTAGGACAGGCTTCAAGAATTTCAGGAGTGTCCCCTGCCGACATATCTGTTCTTTCAATTCTAATAAAAAAATAAAAGGGGTTAAAATGAAAAATCTAAAAACAATATTTGAAAAATATGGAATTGGTTTAGATGAGTTGCAAGAAAAGAATTTTTGCAGATATTTTAACCATATGGTTGAAACGAACAAGTTTTTAAATCTGACAGCCATAACAGAGGAAGATGAAGTTGTTGTCAAACATTTTTTGGACAGTGTTTTGCCGAAAAACCTATTTAAAGACGGTGCAACGGTAATTGATGTTGGAAGTGGTGCGGGTTTTCCTGCATTGCCATTAAAGATTGTTCGTAATGATTTGCAAATTTGTATGTTGGACAGTTTGAATAAAAGGGTTAATTTTTTAAACGAGGTAGTTGAAAAGTTGCGACTTAAAAATATTTTTGCAGTCCATTCCAGAGCAGAAGATTATGCAAAGACAAAAAGAGAAAGTTTTGATGTGGCAACTGCGAGGGCTGTGGCGAGTCTTGATACGCTTGTCGAGTATTTACTCCCTTTTGTAAAGATTGGGGGCTGTGCAATAATTTACAAGGCAGCAAAGTTGGCAGAAGAACTTGGGTTGGCAAAAAAAGCAATCGAAATACTTGGAGGAAAAATTGACAAGATTGTAAATTTCAAAATAGAAGAAAATGATATTGAGAGAAATGTTCTTGTGATAAAAAAAATCAAGCAAACTCCTGTCAAATATCCTAGAGGAAAGAATCTCCCAAAGACGACTCCAATAAAATAAGCAAATATGTTTGCAACCAATTTAAAAACCACAAAAAATTTAACATAAATTGGTTTTTTGATTAAAGATTATAAAAAAATAAGCAAAAAGTTATAAAATTGCTTATTTTTTCTTTATTTTTTTTTAAAATTTATGTATAATTTAACAAAGGAATAGGTGTATGGGAAAAATTATTGCATTTGCCAACCAAAAGGGTGGCGTTGGAAAAACTACAACTTGTGTGAATGTAGCAACCTATATGGCACTTATGGACAAAAAAGTGCTGGTTCTTGATTTGGACCCTCAAGGAAATGCGACAACGGCAGTTGGAATCGAAAAAACAAAAGATTTGCTTACAATTTATGACCTAATTGGTGGTGAGTGTGCTTATGATGAGGTCATTAAGCCAACCATTATAGACAATCTTTATATAATTCCATCAACAATTGACCTTTCAGGTGCTGATGTTGAGTTAATTCAGATGCCTCAGAGAGAAAAAATCATTAAAAGAATTCTTGATGAGATAAAAGAAAGTTATGATTTCATACTTATTGACTGTCCTCCATCGTTGAATTTAATAACGGTCAACGCTTTAACTGCTTCTGACAGCGTGTTGATTCCAATTCAATGTGAATTCTTTGCGTTGGAAGGGTTGGCTCAGTTGATGAACACAATTAGGTTGATTAAACAACACCTCAATGCAGATTTGGATATTGAGGGTGTTGTAATGACAATGAAAGAAAAAAGATATAATCTCACTAATCAGGTTGCCAATGAAGTTATAAAACTTTTTAACACAAAGGTGTATCTTACAACAATTCCAAGAAATGTAAGGTTGGCAGAGGCTCCAAGTCATGGCTTGCCAATTGCTCTTTACGATGCAAATTCCAAGGGTGCAGAAGCATATTTGAGTTTGGCGGAAGAGATTATGAAAAGGAATAAAATTCCTTTTAAGAAGATTTCTAAGTTGAGAAAGATAAAGTTTAAGGGAGGAAACAATGATGAGTAGTAAAGGTCTTGGTCGAGGTCTTGAGGCGTTATTTGGAATATATAAAGAAGACGATAGTAATAAAAACATAACTACACAAACAAAAGAAAGTTCTGGGGTTTTGCAAATTGATATAACAAAAATCAAACCAAATCCCAACCAACCAAGAAAGATTTTTGACGAAGAAGCATTGAAGGATTTGGCGGCATCTATCAAAGTCCACGGAATTGTTCAGCCTATTGTGTTGAACAAAAGTAGCAATGGCGAATATCTTATCATTGCTGGAGAGAGAAGGTGGCGTGCGGCGAACTTGTGCGGTCTAAAAACTGTTCCTGCAGTAGTTAATAATTACACAGAAAAGCAAATCAAAGAAATAAGTATCATTGAAAACCTTCAAAGAGAAGATTTGAATCCTGTTGAGGCTGCAAGGGCGATTAAAGAGTTGATGGAAGAATACCAATTAACTCAAGAAACGGTTTCTGAGAGAATTGGAAAAAGTCGTTCCAATGTGGCGAATACATTGAGATTGCTCACTCTTGACCCTACAGTTTTAAATTTGGTGGAAAATGGGAAGGTTTCCGCAGGTCATGCGAGATGCTTGGTTGTTGTAGAAGATGTTAATCAACAGATTAAGATGGCGCAACTTGTCGCAACAAAAAATTTAAGTGTGCGCGACCTTGAAAAGATGGTAAAAAACTACACAAATCCAACAAAAAAGGTTGTTGTCAAGTCAGAACAGTCTTTAGAGCTTAAAGAATTAATAAATCAGATGCAAAAAACATTTGCAACAAAGGTTTCGGCAATTGGAAATGATTCAAAAGGAAGAATATATATAGATTACTATACTAGAGATGACTTGGATAGAATTGCAGAACTTTTAGAGTTATTAAATAAAAAGGAAATGACCTTGCAAGACTTGCAAAATTACAATAAAAGAAAAGGCGTTTAGAGGAAAAGAATGTTTCACGTGAAACATTCTTTTTTTGTTTATATTTTGTTTGATATATATTGATTAAGCATATTGCTGGTATAGTCGCTTGCAAACTGTCAAAAAATTACCAATTCAGAATGGCGCAAACAAATATTGATGAATTTTTGCAATAAAAATGTTTCACGTGAAACAATTCTGAATATTAATTAATGCGAATATATAATTATATGTTAATGATATAAAATGTGTTTATGTTTATGAAATAAATAAAGTGTCAAATTAAACAATTAAAATATGGGTATCAATATATTATAGTAGCGGCAAAATGTTTCACGTGAAACATTTTTACTTGGAAATGGTTTGTGTTAACAAATTGTCTTAAAATAGAGAGTTGGGTGTAAAAAACAATCAAAAATGGCAAGGTGCTAGACAAAATGTGTTGAAAAATAGCATTGTTTGCCCGATTGCTGTTTTTTAAATTTGATTATAAATATTAAGAAAAAAGTTGACAGTTAATGGTTTAAAAATGGTATAATATATACGAAACTGTAAGGAGGTTTTATGAAAGAATTAAAAGGAACAAAAACAGAAAAAAATTTAATGGAAGCGTTTGCTGGGGAAAGTCAAGCTAGAAACAAATACACTTACTATGCTTCAAAGGCAAAGAAAGATGGATATGAACAAATCGCTGCAATTTTTACAGAAACAGCTGACAATGAAAAAGAACATGCAAAAATGTGGTTTAAAGAACTTCACGGCGGTTCAGTGCCAGATACATTGACAAACCTTTTTGATGCAGCTGCTGGAGAAAGAGGCGAATGGACAGAAATGTATAAAAGAATGGCTGAAGAAGCAAGAGAAGAAGGATTCGAAGCAATAGCAAAGAAATTTGAAGGTGTTGCGGCGATTGAAAAAAGACATGAAGAAAGATATAACAAACTTGCGGAACTTGTAAAAGAGGGAAAAGTGTTTGTTAAGTCAGAAAAAAAGATGTGGATTTGCAGAAATTGTGGACACATTCATGTTGGTGATGTTGCACCTGAAGTATGTCCAGTATGCGTTCATCCAAAAGCATATTTCCAAATTCTTACTGAAGAATTTTAATTGGTGTATGTTTAAATATCTCTTTAAAATAAGAAATTAAGTTATATTATCATAACAATATTTCAAAATAAGCGATTAATAAAAAAATATTAAAAAAGAAAGAATAACTGTTGACAAGGAAGTTTAAAATATGTTAATATATAAGCACCAAGGTTAATTTCCTTGTTAACATATATGCAGAGATACTCAAGAGGTCGAAGAGGCTCCCCTGCTAAGGGAGTAGGGTTGTAACAGGCCGCGAGGGTTCGAATCCCTCTCTCTGCGCCATATTTTTGAAGCACTTGTCAATTCAGGTGTTTTTTTATTGCCAATATTAGACAATGAGTTGAATTGATAATTTATTTATATCAGAATTATGAAAGAATTAAATAATAGTAAAAAGATAACGCGAAAATATGTGTATATTATATTATTAAATAGATTATAGCATTTATATACTTAAAATTATTAATAAACAAAAAAATTAAAGAAAAATATGGTCAACGACCAAGAGTTGTGTGAAATAAAGTTTTATCTGAAAAAGTGATGGTTTAAAGAAAAGGCGAAACAAGTTAAAATGTTGGAGTGTTTCATTTGAAGAATAAAAATAAAGTTAATAATAAATTATGGTTAAGAGAGAAGTGAACGATTATTGAAAGAAAATAATGTATGAGTTTGAATTATGGGTTGTATTAAAATAAAATAGAAAGAAGAATATAATAATATTAATTTTAAATTACAATAAATATGTAAAAAACATATAAATTTCCTTAAAAATATCCACACAAACTAAGTAAAAATCAATATTTTGTTATTTAGTGATGCAAAAATGGGTGGGTTTGCAATATTATACAAAATATCACAAAACCCCATACAAAAAAAATAAATTAATTATTAATAAATAAATTTGCTATGAAAATTATCAAAAATATGTTATAATAATTATGGAAACATATCCACAATAATGAACATTTTTGCAAGCAATATGCTTGTGCTATATATTTTCAAAAGAGAGGTTTAATAGTATGAAAAATGTAAAAATTGATTTTTACGCATTAGATAATAAAGACTGGGATTGTTTAGGAGAAAAAATTAATAGATTTCTTCCTCCTGCATATTCTAAAAAACCAGAAGATGTAAAAATTTATAAAAGACGAGATGGAGAAGTTGGTGCGGAAATGGTCTTTGTTTCTGCTGCTACGGGAAGTTGTAGGGTTGTTAGACTTTACCAAGAGAGCGCATCGATATTTGTTAATGGTTGTCCAATATGTGGTTGTGATAATGTTAAAAATGAAATTGAAGAAGTATGGAATAATTTTAAATTGTCAAAATTGGCTTTAGAAAATAGTGTTATGTAAAAATATTCTTTGTTTTGATATTTTTTGATATATTCTTAAGTTGATCGGAATATTGTAATGGAATTGACAAATGTCTAAAATTGTTTTATAATAAATTATATATTGAATTATGGAGGTAGGTATGGCTTTATATAGCGTTGTTAGATTTGAAGGAACTTCGGACGATTGGTTGTTGTATAAATATAATGGAGATGAAATTAACAATAAATCAAAGTTAATTGTAAGTCCTGGTCAAGTGGCGATTATTGTTCATAACGGTAAAATTGAAAAAATATGCGAAGAGGGGACATTCACTCTTAATACGGAACTCTTGCCTATTTTAAAAACATTCCAAAAGGGGCTTTATGGTGGAGATAATCCATATCCAGTTGAAATCTACTTCATTAATAAGAGATTGAAATTGGATTTGTTCTGGGGAACTGCAGACCCAATAAAAATCCTTGATCCTGTTTATAAAATCCAATTAAGGCTTAGGGCGAGAGGTCAAATGGGTGTCAGATTGGCTGAATATCAATTCTTTTACCAAACGCTTGTAGGGTCGTTATTAAAAAATAACTACATTACTTTTGATATAATAAGAGATTATTTTAGGGGTGTAATTAATCAAAGAATTAAGCGAATTTTGTCTAGTTTTATGATAAAACAAAAAATAACTTATTTTGAGATTGATCCACACCTTGATGTTATCCAGGAAGAGTTGCAAAAAGCGCTAAAAATTGATTTAAATAAATTCGGCTTTGATTTGGTTAATTTGAGTGTTGAATCTATTAATGTTCCTGATGAAGACCTTGTTAAACTTAACGATATTTTGCATAAGAAAGCAGAATATGAACAACTTGGAGATGATATTTATAGAACTGCAAGAGGTTATGATGTTCTGGAGGCTGGTGCCAAAAACAATAATTCTGCTTCAGCATTTATGGGTGTTGGATTGGGAATGCAAATGGCAAATGAAACAGGTGTTGCCGGTGGAATTATTCCTCCAAAAGCTCCAGTTTCTTCGAATAATAAAAAATTTTGTTCAAAATGTGGTGCTCAAATTGCAAAGTCTGCAAAATTTTGCCCTGAATGTGGGGCAAGTCTGCAATTGAAGTGTCCAAGCTGCGACTTTGAAGTAACGGCAAGACATAAATTTTGCCCAAATTGTGGAGAAAAACTGAAGAAGGAGGGGAACTAATGAGAAAAAATATCTATTTTTCAATATGTATGTTTTTAGTTTTAGTTTTGGTTGCTGTAATTCCTTGTTTGCTTGATAACTCATTTTTACAAAGCAGTGTAAATATGGCGGTTTATTTGTCGGTAAAAATTGTTTTTGGGTTGTGGTTAATCGTTGCAACGGTGCTCGTATTATGTAAGAAATTGGCTAACACAAGCGGTGTGATTTTGCTCTCAATTGCGGGGGTTGTTCAATTGGTTCCATTGTTGGCTAGATATGTGTTGCCTTTGAAGTCTGGATTAGTTTGGGTGATTGTAATTTCTGTTGTAATGCTAATTATTGCTGTGGGGTCATTTGGAATGCTGATGATTAGTAATAAAAAAATGGTTGAAAGTGATAAAAAATTTGAAGGAAAAACTATTGAGGTGAAAGACGACAAACAAATGTATGATGAAAATAACCATTTTACTGGAGTTAAATAATGGCAAAAAATGAGTGTGCAAATTGTGGCAATATGTTGAGTTTGAATGAACGAAAATGTAAATATTGTGGAACTGCAAACGAATATTTTGTAAATATGGTTGTATTGCCAGAAAACAAAAGCGAAAATTTGCAAAACAAAACAGAAGAAAAGAAGGTTGAAAAGACAGGTAGCGTTTTTGTGTTTTTTGTGTTGCTATTTTGCTGTTGGCCGATTGCTGTTCTTTACGCTATAATTAATTTTAGAAAATAAGAAAAAAAACAGTCTATTTTGACTGTTTTTTTTGTTTATTTATATAATTGGAAAGAAATTATACAATGTCTTTGTATAATCCAAGGTTGTAATACTCAGCAACCAATCTTATTAATTCTCCTGAAGTCGGCTTATCGTTGAGTTCGTAGAGTTGAATGTTAAACATTTTGTTTAATTCTGAAAAGCTTTTATTTATAAAAGTATTTTCGATTGCGTGGCGTATGCTTCTTTCAACGCAATTATCTTTTTTAACTTCGAATTTTTTTCCTATTTCTATGTAAAGGCGTTTGCACAGGTTGTGAATAAGTGATGGATTTAAAACAACCAGTTCAATTGCATAACATAAATAGTTAAATCCTGCCAAATCGCATCTTATGCCAATTCTGATTAATGCTAATTTAATAATATTTCTCATATTTTCTAATTCGTTATTGTCCACGCGAAAATCCCTTTTTAAATTTTGTGCAAAATGTGTTAACGGCTCATTTTATAAGGCGGTTAATCATAGATATTATAGCATATTGTAAGTTGTTTGTAAATTGTTTTTCAATATTTTACAAATTATTTCAAAATGGTTTTATTTAATTAATTCCTTAAATTAATAAATAAAATAAGAGATATATACTAGTTATTTATAAATTAATTACGAGTGCAGGGATTGATATGAAAAATGATGTCTAAATAAGGTTTGAGGGTGTGTAAAAAATGGGACTTAATAAAAATGTGCTGGAAAAAACGAATATGTTATACGATTTTATGTTGTTTTTTTAACAAAATAATGGTAAAATGTTTATGAAAAATAAAAAAAGGAGAAATAATATGAGAAAATTTGAGGTTGTTAAAGATGAGTTTATAAAATATGGAGTAAAAAAGGAAGATTTAAAGAAACCTTATAGGGCAACAAGGCATGCGGTTTGTTATGATTGCTTTTCTCCAATAGATATCGTTATACCTGCGGAATCTACGGAACTTGTATTTATTAATTATAAAGCTTATTGTAATACAGATGAGGGATATATTTTGGCATCGACTAGCAGCCTTGGTAAAAAGGGGATTATTTTAGCAAACGGAATAGGAATAATTGAGAGTGATTATGCTGATAATGTAACAAATGATGGAAATATAGGATTTTTGTTGCATAATTTAAACAAAATTCCTTATCAGGTAAAGGCGGGAGATAAAATTGGTCAAATATTCTTTTTTAAATTTTTGACAGTTGATGATGATGTTCCTGCTGATGTGCAAAGGACCGGTGGATTTGGTTCTACAAATAGAAATTAATTTCAATAACATTTGTATCAAATGTTAAATGTAAAAGAATATTATTGTTCTTAAGATTAAAAACGATATTCTTCGCTGTTTTTAATCTTTGTGTTGTGATGTGTTGGTTCAATAATATGAAAAATATGATGAAAATGATGGTTTTTCATCATATTTTTTTATTTAAAGGCATATGTCGAGAGCCATCATAAGCAAAAAACCAAAAATAAACGACCAAATTCCAAAAGAGTTGTAATTTTCTGTAGTAATTTCTGGTAAAAGTTCTTCAATAATTACATAAATCATAGCGCCAGCAGAGAAAGAAAGCAGCCAAGGAAGAAGAAATGTGAGTTGCGTGGCAAGATAAAAACCTATAATTGCGAAGATTGGTTCTACAATTCCGCTTAAAAATCCCCCGAAGAACCCTTTAATTCTGCTTTTATAGCAGTTTTTGATTGGAATTGCAGTGGCGAGGCCTTCAGGAAAATTCTGTATGGAGATTCCGAGGGCGAAAAGAAATGCGGAAAATAGTGGGGAATTCGTTGCGATTGCGGTTCCGATAGCGAAACCGACTGAAAGGCCTTCTGGTATGTTGTGAATTGTTATAGCGGCAAAGAGTTTGAATGCTTTTTCTTTACTAGGCCGGGGGTTGTTAGTATTGTTCTTGCACAAAATGCTTTGTTTGTTATTGTATTTATCAAAAATCTTGTCTTTATATTGTTTTTTGGAGATGGATTTGCATATAAAATCAAGTAAAAACATAAAAAGACAGCCTAAAACAAAACTTGAGGCAACGGGAATTAGTGGGTGAAGGGTTGGATTTGTTGTTTTTGTTTCATCTAGGGCGGGAATAAGCAGGGACCATATTGATGCAGAAAGCATAATTCCGGAAGCGAAACCTAAAGTTAGGGTATTAATTAGTTTTGAAGGTTTAGAAAACAAGAATATTAATGCTGAGCCTAAGGTTGTGAGAAGGCAGGGAAGGGTGAAAGATAGGATTATTATTGAAATGTTGTTCATTTTTTCATTAGTAAAAATTTTTTTACTCCTCCAGTTACATTTTATTTTGAAATCGAGTTTTTGACACAAGGGGTGGTTTTGGTGTTGTTTTTACAAAAATAGGGGTGAAATTTCAAAAAAATATTAAAAAATCGGTCAAAAATTAGGGTTTTTTGTTGTTTTTTGTCAAAACTGGTCAAAAAATTAAGGTTTTTAGGGTGTTTTTTGATAGTTTTTCAAAAAATGCAAAAAATATGGCAAAAAATGCTTAAAAAATGCCAAAAAAGCGCATTTTTAACAAAAATTAACAATCGCTACATTCCGCTAAATTACGGCGAAAGGGCGGTTTTTCGTGTGTTTCAAAATAATTAAAAAAATTGCTCTAATTTTCGAGAATTAAATTGACATTTTTGGTGAAATTATATATAATAATCGCGTAAGAAAAAATTGCGAAAATTCTTGAAACGATTTTTGACTTACACTCAAAATTTATATGCAGATAGTTCCCTTCCAAAAGATGACCTTTTGAAAAGGGGTTTTTGCGTATATTGAGAATTTTAGCAATTTAAGTCCAGAAGAAAAAACCAAAAAAAATAAGGAGAGAAATTTTATGGATAATTTCAGACGCAAATTGGGACTTTATGTGGTGGCATTCTTTTGTATGCTCACCTCAGCGTTCGGAATTGGAGTTAGTTTGACACCTCAAACGAGTGTGCCATCTTTTTCCGTTTCTGAGAACGACAACACAGTTGAAGGAGGAGAAGAGCAAGAGGAAGAAATTTCTTCAAATGCTCAAGCCGCTGTTAAAGCTGGAAGCAATAGCGACCTCTATATCACTTCAACAACAGCTTTGACATCGGGGAACAGTTATTCGTTCTACAACTGTATCTTCAATTTGTCGAGTTCAAGTGCAGTTTTCTCTGGAGGGGCATCAAGCATCACGATGCAAGACTGTATCATTTTGAACACGTCAACTTGGGGACTTTCTCCAACAACATTGACAAATGTTTATTCCGAGGCTGCTTTGACAGGAGCAACAAGATTGTCAGATGTTGAAACGAAGTTGAAAGATGTTCGTTTCTTGGCTGCTCAATCTTATGGTGGGACATCATATTGGACAGGTGCTTGGGATTTTGCAAACACTTGGGTTTATGTTGCACAGGTTCACCCTAACTACTCTACAGGAAGTGAAAGCGCATCATACTCTCTTGCTATTCCTACAACATATGCATATTTGGGTTGGACTCCAGCTGGTCCATCAGGATATTATCGTGTTACAGCACACTACAATGTTGAAGGTAGCACTGATGCATATCGTATTTATTTCAGCACATCAAACACTTCTGCAACTTTGAACAGAGGAACTATTTTCTCTCGTCCAGGTTATTCAAACAAGTGGGCATATTCTGCAGATGGTCAAGGTCAAAGTTCAATCACTATTGCGTCTGGTGGTGATATCTATGCAATTTGGGAACCTGCGGTTTATACAATCAGTTTCAATCAAAATAGTGGGTCTGGTGGACAAACAAGTGCTATATATTTGAAGTATGGCACAGGATTCTATTCTTCATTTAACTCTACTTCATATACAGTGAGTGGGGCTGTTTCTACAGTTACCCCTCCAACAAGAACTGGTTATACATTTAAAGGTTATTACACAGCAGCTTCTGGCGGAACTCAAATAACAAATGGGGCTGCTTCATATAACTCAACAACGCCAGTTTCAATTCTTTCTGGAAAGACAACATTCACAACATCAAACACGACATTGTATGCACAATGGACAGTACATACATATACAATTTCATTCAATGGAAATGGTCATACAAGTGGAAGCACAGCAAGTGTTACTGCAACATATAATTCTACGAGAAGTTTGACGGCAAACGGCTTTGCAAAAACTGGACACACTTTTGTTGGTTGGGCAACAAGTTCTACTGGGTCAGTTGCATATGCAAACGGTGCAACATTGACTGCGGCACAAGTTAACTCTCATTACAGTTCGGTTGGCAGTGGTGGAACATTGACACTCTATGCAAAATGGACTGCAAACACCGTTGCTGTTACATTGAACGGAAACAGCGGAACTCCAACACATTCTATGGTATATATTACTTATGGAACTAAGAATATATATGCTTCTAGAACTGGTTCGGCTTTGCCTTATGCTGGAAGTGGTTCAACAATCGCACCAAAGGCAAGCAGGTCATACTATACATTTAATGGTTTCTACACTGCGGCATCTGGTGGCACACAAATTATTAATGCAAATGGTGCGTTAGTTTCTAACTCAACCTACACTGCAGATGGAACAACTCTCTATGCACAATGGACAGGAAATACAATTACATTGACACTTGACCATAATGGTGGGTCGAGTTCAATGTCAAAGGTATATTTTAAGTACGGAACAAACACATTCTACAGCGACTCGGCTTGTGCAACAACAATCACAAAGGTTCCGGTTCCAACAAAAACGGGTTACACTTATGTTCAATATAACGGTGATGGAACACAAGGTGGAACAGCTGGAGAAAGGTATATTTATACAGACGGAACATTTGCAAGCGACCTTTGCACGGACATTCATGCAAATGCAACACTTACTGCACAATGGAATGTGAATACATATACAATCACTCTCAATCAAAACGGTGCGACAACAAACGGAACAGCAAGTGTTACGGCGACTTATGGCAGTGCGTCTTTAAGTTCTGGAATTACAAATCCAAGAAAAACGGGTTATACATTTGCAGGTTGGACATCTGCTCAAAATGGTTCAACGGTTGTTATCAACACGAGTGGTGCATTGGTTGCGAGCATTTCTGGTTACACAAACTCAAGCAGACAATGGACAAAAGATGGTGGAACAACACTTTATGCAAAATGGACAACAAATTCTTACACTGTTACAGCAAATGCAAATGGCGGAACAATTTCTACAACAGATGGTTGGTCTGGAACAGGTGCAAGTGCAACAAAGTCAGTGGCTTACAATTCAACTTATGGCACATTGCCATCAGTAACAAGAACGGGTTACACATTCAACGGTTGGTATGACAAGAAAGACATTATGAACTTTAACACAGCTTCTTGGAACGATGTGGTTGATTATAATGCAGGCACGGTTCGTTCAAACAAAGAAGGTTGGAACGGCTGGTGTGTTGGTTATTTGAAAAATCTTGGAATGGTTTCTGGAAAGAAATATACTCTTGAATTTTGGATTAAACTTGATGCGTCAAGCGGAACTATGCCAATGTCTACAAATACATGCTTTATCAATGACAGCACAAGCGGAACATTTAATTCAATTGGAAATGTTACAACTTCTTGGCAAAAACTTTCAGCAACATTTACATATACTCCTGTTTCTAGTGGAAATTATGTAAATGACTCCCTTCACATTTATCCTTCATTGAATAACGGATCGGGATTGGAAGTTATTGTTAAAGGATTTAGATTGCTTGAAACTGATTCTTCTGTAAAGGTTGAAGCAACAACAACAATGACATCTGCGGCAGACCATACAATTACAGCAAGTTGGACTGCAAACACTGTAAATCTCACTTTGAACGGGAATGATGTTAAGGAAAACAATGGTTCAACAACAGCGACAATTGGTGGAACATCAAATTCAAAAACAGTTTCTGTTACTTATGACACAACAAAGAGTGTTTCTGTTGCAAGCAGAACGGGTTACTCTTTTAAAGGTTACTACACTGCAAAAACAGGCGGAACTCAAGTTGTAAACTCAAGTGGAAATTTTGTTGCAAGTGTTTCTGGTTATACAAACTCAAGCGGTGCTTGGGCAAAAGAATCTGCAACAACGCTCTATGCTCAATGGACTGCTGGTACATATACAATCACACTCAATCAAAACAGCGCAACAACAAATGGGACAACAAGTGTTACTGCAACTTTTGATAGTGCGACACTTGCAACTATCACTGCTCCAAAAAGAACGGGTTACACATTTGGTGGCTGGTCAACAGCATCAAGCGGTGGAACAGTTGTTATCAACACAAGTGGTGCCTTTGCTGCGAGCATTTCTGGTTATACAGATTCAAGTTCAAGATGGATTAAGGCTGGAACAGCAACACTTTATGCAAAATGGACAGCAAACACAGTTAAGGTTACTTTGAACGCAAATAAGCCTGGTTCTTCAACAGTTTCTCAAAGTTACTCTACTATATATGTAACATATAATACTAAGAATATGTATTCTTCTAGAAGTGGCTCTGCTTATCCATATACAGCAGGCACATCAATCAGTGATGCAATAGCAAGTTGCACGGGTTACACATTCAACGGGTACTATACAGCAACTTCTGGTGGAACGCAAATCATAAATGCAAGTGGTGCGTTGGTTTCAAACTGGACAACAAATGCGGCAGACGGTCAAAATCTTTATGCTCAATGGACAGTTAAATCTTACACAGTAACTGCAAATGCAAATGGGGGAACAATTCCAACAACAAGTGGTTGGACGGTTGCTTCTGGTGGTGGAAGTGCAACAAGAAGTGCAGATTGTAATTATGATGCGGCTATGGGGAACGATACATTGCCAGAGCCAACAAGGGCAGGTTATGATTTCAAGGGTTGGTATAACAACAGTTCGTTTACAACACAAGTTACTGCAAGTTCAACGCTTACAACTTCAAATGCAACAATTTCAGGAACTTCTGCAACAATCTATGCAAAATGGACAGAGCATGTCTATACTCTTTCATTTGACGCAAATGGTGGAAGTGTTGCTCCTGAATCAATGACAATTGCATATAAAGCAACGGTAAGTTTGCCAGAATTTACTACATTGTCAAAGACAGGTTACACATTCGCTCATTGGCTTATTGGAAGCACTCAAATTAAGACTGGAGATATTTGGAATTACACAGCAAACCAAACAGCAGTTGCTCAATGGACAGCAAACCCATATACATTGACATTGAACGCAAACAGCGGAACGATTTCAGCAAGTTCAGGAAATTGGACCGGTTCTGGTTCCTCTGTTACAAAATCTGTAACATATAACAGTGCAATTGGAACAATTCCAACTTCTTCAAACATTTCAAGAACAGGTTACACATTTGGTGGTTGGAAGATTAGTTCAACAACAATCACATCTTCAACAACTTGGACTTATGCATCTAACCAAACTGCAACTGCTCAATGGACTGCAAATACTGTTTCAATAACATTGAACGGAAACAAGGGTAGTGGTTCTTCGAGTGTTTCTCAAACATATTCAACAATTTATGTAACTTATGGAACGAAGAATGTTTACTCTGCAAGAACTGGTTCTGCACTCCCTTATGCAGGAAGTGGTTCAACGGTTTCTCCAAAGGCAAGCAGAACTGGTTACACATTCAAAGGTTACTACACAGCTGCAAGTGGCGGAACTCAAATCATCAATGCAAGCGGTGCATTTGTAAACAACTCAACTTATTCGGCAGACGGGACAACTCTCTATGCTCAATGGAGTGCGATTGAATATATGGTCCAAGCGCTTGCTGAGGGAGGAGTGTTCCCTGAGAACAATGGTTGGACTTATGATAGTGATGATGTTGCAATAACATATATCAATTATGATGAGGCGTTTGGAACTTTGCCTACTGCAACATACACAGGTTATTATTTGGCAGGTTGGTATAACAACTATGCTGGAACTACAAAAATTTCAACAACATCAACTTTGACAACATCAACGGCTGATTTTTCTAGTGGAACTCCTACTATCTATGCTAAATGGACGCCAATCACGGTTACAATCACACTTGATGCGACAACAAATGGCGGAACTTTGTCAGGTTCAACTCCTGTTTATGCTCAATATGATAAGAGTGGACTCTATTCAAACTCTACTCTTGCAACTTCAACAAGTCCAAAAGCAACAAAAACTGGACACACATTCAAGGGTTGGTTTACTTCTGCAACTGGTGGAACTCAAATAATCGACGGAAATGGTTCAGTTCTTGCAACAAACAACTGGTATTCTCATTCATCTGTAAGTGGAAGCAGTGCAACATTGAAACTTTATGCTCAATTTACAACATTAAGTTACACAATCTATGCAACAATGGGTGATGCAGATGGTTGGGCTTCAACCGCAAATTGGACGCAAGAAACTTCAGGAACTTACAATGGTTCACTTTCTAAATCTGTTGCATACGGCAGTGCTTATGGCACATTGCCAACACCATACAGAAATGGTTACACTTTTAAAGGCTGGTTTACGGCAGCAAGTGGCGGAACTCAAGTAACATCTTCAACAACTTTGACTTCTGCATCAACTCAAGTTATCTATTCTCAATGGACTGTTAACACATATACAATCACATACGACTTGGACGGCGGTGCGTGGGCGTCTGGTTACGCTCCTGTAACATCATATAAAACAACAGACACTTCAACTTTGCCAACAGCAACAAATGTTGTGAAAACTGGGTATTCTGTAGACTTTTGGCTTTGTGAATGTGGCGAAGATGGGAATTGGAATAACGGCGTTCCTGACACGGTGTATGGAATGTATGGAGATGTAACGATTAGGGCGAGTTGGTATGTGCATACTATTCCTCTTGACTTTAATCTAAATGATGTGAATCAAGGTAATGGTTCGACTGAGGCGACGTTGTATAACGGGGGTAATGCAGCTTTTGGTGATGAATATTTTACTGTTGACTATGACGGCAATGTTATTTTTGAATATACGTATTGGCTTGATGCTTCTCCAACGGCTTTAAGAGACGGTTATACATTCAACGGATTCTATACAAAGGCGAATGGCGGAAATAAAGTTATTAATGCTGACGGAACAATGGTTGGTCCTTGGACTGTGGAATTGACAGGGGTTTCTTCGGGAACTGCAACACTCTATGCACAATGGACACCACGCACTTACACACTCACAGCAAACGCAAATGGTGGTTCGATTGCAACAACAAGTGGTTGGACAGGAACAGGCACAACTGCAACAAAGACGGTAACTTTTGATGCGGCTGTAGGAACGCTTCCAACAACTGAAACAGTAACAAGAACAGGTTACACTCTTGCTGGTTGGTACACTGCTGACCTTGCAGACAATGCAAGCACAAGTGGAAAAACACAAATCACAACAGCAAGCAAGGCAACAACAGCAGGCAACTGGACAATTTTTGCTTACTGGACATCAAACAACTATAAAATTACATTAAATTCAAATTATGAAGATATGACAGGTTATGGCACAGGTGCTGTAACTGCTGGAACATCTGCAATTTGGGAAAAATATGGCGTGAATTGGTATTCTGACAATGCAGGAACAATCACTACATCAACAATTTCTTCAATTTCTGCTCCAACTAGAGTGGGATACTCTTTCGGCGGATTCTTTACAGGGAAGAATGGTGCTGGAACACAAATCATTACAAACACAGGTGCAATTGTTTCTGGAAAGACAACTCAATTCACAAGCAACAACACAATCTATGCTTATTGGACTGCTAACAAATTCAAAGTTACTATGAATATGAATCTTCCAGCAAGCTATCCACAAGCAATCAGCACAAATGTGCCAAATGATGGAAACAACTATTATGTTCAAGCACAATATGGCACATCAACACTCTATGGTTCTGGAACATCTGCAATCGTTCCAAACGCAAGTTTGAAGGCTTATGATTTCGGTGGTTGGTACACTGATGCAACAAGTGGCAATTTGCTTATTGGAACAGACGGAAAGCTTAGAGCAAATGTTTCTGGATATACTGATGCAAATGGAATCTGGACAAGAAGCAGTGTTGCAACAGTTTATGCTAGATGGACTGTTCACACATATACAATCACATATAAAAACAATGGCGGAACTTTCTCAACAGGTGAAGCTTCTGAAAAGAAAGTTACATACAACTACAACAACGCTCTCACAATTCTTGGCGATGCAGCTGTTACAAAAACTGGTTACAACTTGGCTTGGTCTGTTGCCGCTGGAGATGTAGAGACTGTTTGGAAAAACTATCAAACATCAAACCTTGCTGCAGGACACACATTCGCTGCAAACACTATGTATGGTGATGTAACATTGAATGCTCAATGGACTGCTGCAACAAGCGATATTACTCTTGAACTTTACACAACAGGCGAAGGTCAAGCGTATAGCAAACACAGAGTTACTTTTGACAACGCTGTTGGAAACTTGGGAAGTGCAAATTCAACTTCAACAGGTGTAACTTCAACAGTTGCTGGTCAAAACATTGCTTGGAAAGTTGGTTACACATTCCAAGGATACTTCACTTCTGCAAATGGTGGCGGAACAAAAGTTTTTGATGCAAACGGAAATGTTTTGGCTGCAGTTGTTACAAGCGGAAGCACAACTACAACTTGGACTGCTTCAAACGGAACTGATATCGTTTGGAAACACCCTGAAACAGAAGACGGAAAAGTTTTCAAATTGTATGCTTACTTCACTCCAAATCAATACGATTTGACAGTTAACCTTGGCACAGGCGTTGCTTCTGTTGGGGTTAAACTTGGAAGTGGAAGTGTTACAACTTACACAGCAAACACAACAGTTAAAGTTGCTTATGACACAGTGGTAACTTTGTCTGCAACTGCAAGTGCTGGTTACTCAATCGGCAAATTCGTAAATGGTTCAAATGCAGAAGTTGGTTCTGTAGGTTCTCACGGATTTACATTCCAATCAACAAGTGCGTTGACATTTACAGCAAAAGCAACTGCTCAACAAGTTGCTTACACATTGAAATATAGGTTGGAACAAGCTGACGGTTCTTATGGTGATGCTTACACTGTTTCGGGACTTAAAGCAACAACAGACACCTATATTACTCTTTCTGCGCTTCAATCTTCAGTGGCAAGTTCGGCTGGAAGTCTTTTGAATGGTTATGCTTACGGAAGTTATGAAAGTGCAACTCCAGCGGTTGACGAAAGCAAAGGCTTAAAAATCAACGGAAACGGAACAACAACAATCACTTTGAAATATGATTTGGTAACTTACACAATCACTTATGCTGGTCTTACAATACCTTCATCTACAGATTCTAATACAATAGTTTCTTATACTGTGCTTGACACGGTAACAATCGATGGAGATCTTTATGTTTTTAATGAAGAAATGTATTATATAGAAACATGGGATTATATTGAGTCTTATACGGTGGCAAGCAATGTTGGAAATTGGTCTGGCAACTACACGCCTGGACAAGAACTCTCTGGAATGTATGGAAATGTTACACTTAATCCTAATTTAGAGCATATTTGGTGGTGGGTTGAACTTACTCCTACAAATGCTGACGAGGGTAAAGAAGGAACAACCATTTTCTGGGCACAATATAACGGAGAGTCTTGGATATTCTGCGAAGATGATGGAACTGGAAATGCACCAAATGAAAGCAAGCAAATAACAAAGATTGAAGTTCCTCAAAGAACGGGATATAAGTTCGGTGGGTATTTAGATTATTATACGGATTATGATGTCGTTTTCGCCGATGGAACAATTGTTACAAATAATAACAATGATAATTTAGGGTCTGCTGTAGATTTTTGGATCAATAGTGTGGCAGATTATTATAATGATTCTAAACAATTCTTGAATAGTTGTTCCGGTGATTTGTGGACTGCAAACGAATACACATTCGCATACAACCCAACAACTGGAAGTGGAACAATTGCAAATCAAACAGACAAGGCATACACAACGAATGTAACATTGTCTGATGGAACTGGTTTCTCTAAAACGGGTTACACGCTTTCTGGTTGGTCACTCACTAATGGCGCAAGCACAGTTTCTTACAACCTTGGACAATCTTATTCAGTTAGTGCATTGGCAACTGCTGCAGGAGTTCATCAAGCAGCAAATGGAAGGGATGATGTAACAATCAATCTCTATGCAGTTTGGACACCAAACACATATACAATCACATTGAACGGAAACGGTGGAAGTGTGAAGTCTGTTTCAGGACTTTCTGCACTTACAAACTCATCAAATGTTCTTACAGCAACTTATGACACACAAGGAACATTTACAGCAGCTCTTACAAGAACTGGTTATACCTTTGAGGGTTGGTCAACAAGTGCAACAGAAGTTGTTGCAACAACAGGATTGACAAACGGAAGCATCACTGGTTCTGCCGGAAATTATACATCAACATCAACAAAGGTTTTGAATCTTGCTCCAAGCGGAAATATCAATTTGTATGCAGTTTGGACTGCTGACCTTGTTGTTGTAACTCTCAATCTTAACGACAGCACAGAAAGCAATGGTTCAACCGTTGCTGGAGTTGTTGCTGGTGCAACGATTGCAGATAACAAAGTTTATGTTGCTTATGATGCAAAAACATACGCAACAGAAAACACTCAAAAGGTTTATGCAACAAACAACTACAACGGAACAATTATCACTCCAACAGCTCAAAGAAATGGATATAAGTTCAATGGTTGGTTTACAGCAAAAACTGGCGGAACACAAATCTTTAACAATGCTGGTCAATTGGTTAAAGATTGGACTGTTGCAAATGTAGGCACTGGTGCAGACATTTCTGCAACACTCTATGCTCAATGGGTGGCAAACACATATACAATCACATACAACAAAAATCACAGCGGAAGCACAGATACTTACGCTGACACAACAAAGGCAACTTTCGACAAGGGATATACTGTATTGTCGAAAGAGGCTTGTTCATTCAATGTTACTGGTTGGACTTTTGGTGGTTGGGCAACAACTGCAAATGGAAGTGCTTCATATCAACCAGATTCAACTTTGACATTGAACAATTCTAACTTTAATTCAATTTCAGGAACAACATACAATCTTTATGCGGTTTGGACAGTAAACTCTTACACTGTAACTTATGATGCAAACGATGCAAATTATCAAGGAACAGCAACACTTCTTACTGGCAAATCAAAAACACAAACTTACACATATACAGCAGTTGTTGACACAACAACTCGTTATTCAAGAACTGGTTATGCTTTTGCAAGTTGGAACACAAATGCTGACGGTTCAGGAACAACAATTGCAAGCAACGCAACTGGTCTTGTTGCTGCAGATGGTGGAACAATTACACTCTACGCAATCTGGACTGCTGGAAATGTAAACTATAAAGTTGTTCATATGACACAAACAATTGCGGCTGCAATTAGCGGAGTTACAACATTCTCAACTTCTGCACCTACAACAAACTACTCAATTTCTTCAGAAGAATCAAAAACTGCAGCAAGCAATACAACAATTACTTCAACTCAAATCAATGGCTTCTATAAGACATTGACAGGATTTACAAAATTGAACTCTGCTTCAACTCACGAATATGTTGTTCAAGCAGACAGTTCAATGATTATCTATTTGCTCTACACAAGAGACTATGCTGATGTTTCAGTTGAAATTGGAACTGGCATTGCAAGTGTAACAGCAACAACTGCAGATAGAACTTTGTCAGGAACTTTGGCAAGTTCAACAATGACCTACTCAAAAGTCTTCTTTGGTGAGTCGGTTACTCTTTCTGCGGCACTTAAAGCTGGTTACGAAAGTGCGAAATTTGAAATTGTAGATGGTCTTGCGGCAGCAAACTTCTCAAACAACAACTTCTCAATGCCTGATAATGCTGTTGAATTTACAGTTTCAGCAACACCAAAACAAGTTCCTTATGCAGTGAACATCTATTTGCAAAATGTTGATGGAACATACAACAGTGAAGCAAGTGAAGTTATTTCAACAAACTTGACAGCAACAACTGACACAGAAGTTACTGTTGAAACAACAATCTATGCAAAAAGTGGATTCTCATTTGACACTTCTGCAAGCAATGTTCTTACTCAAACAATCAAGGGTGATGGTTCAACTGTTTATAAACTCTACTTCAAGAGAAATTCTTACACCTTGACGCTTAAGTATGAAGATGGAATTGCTGCTGGTGGAATTGAAGCAACTCCTGACACAACAATAACAAAGGTTTATGGGGATACAACAACTGTTGCGGATCCAGTTAGACCAGGATTTGCTTTCACAGGCTGGACAAAGAGTGCAACTTTCACAGGAACACTTGATGGAACAACTTACACATTTGGTTACACAAATGACACATTGACAGCAACTTGGCTTGAAAATACATATACAATCACATTTGCCACTGTTGGTGGAACAGAATTCGAAGATCAATCTTACACAGCGTTGACTTATGATTTCAATGTAACTCCATACATTCCAACAAAAGCAGGCTACACATTCGAAGGTTATACGGTTGCTTGGGCAGATAATGACCATTCCGCAACATTGCCAACAATATATAGTGCTGGTGGTGGTGGTCACTATATTATGGAATTTGGTTTTGGTTGTTATGGAGACCTTGTTCTTACAGCAAATTGGGAAATTATAAACTATACAATTGAATATCCATTTGCCGTGGGAGTTCTTCCAGAAGGAAAGACAAATCCAACAACATTTAATGTTGAAATGGATCCAATTACACTCAACAATCCAACAAGAACTGGATATAAATTCTTGGGTTGGAGCTTTATGAACGGAGGAGGAGCTTTGATGCAAACCCTCGTTCTTAACAAAGAGAATGTTTTGCAATATGCTGACGAAACGGATATCGTGGCAATTGCAGAAAATTGGGAAGCAAACACAATTAAGGTAAACCTCAACTTAAATGACAAGACAAATGGAAATGGTTCAACTGAAGCAAGATATTTAAAATATGCTGGAACGATATCTAATTATGATGGCTTTGTTGGTTATCTTAACTTCGAGTATGCTGGGGCAGCGCCAGAATATGTTCAAGCTGCAAGAGATGGTTATAGATTTAATGGTTGGTATTCTTCAGCAACTGGCGGAGAACTTGTTTACACTGGTTCAGACACTGGTGAGACTTGGACCTATGTTGCTTCTGGGGAAACAACTCTTTACGCACAATGGAGTCCAATTGGTTACACATTGACATTGAATCCAAATGAAGGTAGTGTCGCTACAACAACAATGCCTGTTGTGTTCGACCAAAAGATTGGAACAATTGCAACTCCAACAAGAGTTGGTTACACATTTGGTGGTTGGTCAATTGACGGAACAGCAATCAATGCTGACACATCTTGGACATATACGACAGACAAAACAGCTGTTGCAAGTTGGACTGCAAACACTGTTTCAGTTACACTTGACAAAAATGCAACAATCAACGGCAGTGATGTAACTCTTGACTATACAACAGTTTATGTAACATATAACACTACAAACATCTATGCAAGCAGAACGGGAAGTGCTTATCCTTATGCTGGAAGTGGTGCAACAATTGCTCCAAAAGCAAGCAGAACAGGTTACACATTCAATGGTTTCTGGACAGCAACAACTGGTGGAACTCAAATTATCAATGCAAATGGTGGTTTGACATCTGCTTGGTCATTAAATGCAATTGATGGTCAAGTGCTTTATGCACAATTCATTGCAAACACAGACAACACTGTAACATTCGATTTGACAAATGTTGAAAAGGGTAGTGGTGCTAGCACAGCAACATCTGGTGCGGTTTACACAGCAACGCTTCAAAATGCAACAGGTTACAGCTTGCCTGACACAATTTCAGTTACAGTTGGAGGAAGAACTCTTACGGCTGGAACTCAATACACATATACAATCGCAATTGTTGAAGGAACAGAAAGACAAGTTGCAACAATCACAATCAAAGAAGGTGTTGTTAATGGCAACATTGTTATCTTTGCAGAAGGTGTTGCAAACAGTTATGTTGTAACAGCAAACTTGAACGGTGGAGAAATTCTCTCTGCTGGAGAATGGACTGTTGCAGCAAACGGCACAAGTGCAACAAAATCAGTAACTTTTGCAAGTGAATATGGTTACCTTCCAACAGCAACAGATGAAATTTACAGAGCAGGATATAATTTCGCTGGTTGGTACACAACTTCAACATTTGAAAGTGCTTCTCTTATCACAAGCACATCAAAGGTTGCAACAGCAAATGCTCACACAATCTATGCAAAATGGGAATCAAAGACAATTGAAGTTACAATCAAGGTTTATGACGGAGATTGGTCAACAAAACTTGATGACGATTGCAGTGAAAGCGGAACATACAAAGTCGGTGATGTTATCTATTTCAACGCTTATGCTTCAATTGAATACACAACGTTCTATAGATGGAGAGAAACTTTAATTCCAAGAGCAGGTGGAGAGACAACATGGTTATATCAAATGTATAATGGAACAGAACTTGTAGTAACGGAAGATATGACTGAAACTTATTCTCAAATTATATACGAAGCGGTTTCCTCATATACATGGGAACACTATTCTGTAACGGATTTGAACAAAGATAACCCTGCCGAAGTTACGGCATCTAAAAATAATGCAAACACTGTCGGAGGTATGGTTTCAGACAACTATTCTTTTGTTAATCATAATGGTTATTGGGGTAGTGTTGGCAAACATGCGGGAGATACTTGCAACAACACGAAAAAAACGCTAGAAATGTATGCTCGTGCAAATGCTGGGTATCACTTCTATGGCTGGTATTTGAAATCAACAACTGCTTCTGGAGATGTTGTGGGCGATGCCAGACTAGTGGCATTGGCAGAAGACTGTGAAATTGTTGAATCTGCTGAACATGGAACATATTATTCATATCAACACACATTATATAGTGAAACAATGGCAGAAGGAACAAGAGGTGGCGGACAATTCTTTGCACTCTTCTTGTCAAAAACATACGAAATTGAAATTGATTATGCTGGTGGTGCATTGACAACAGGTTCAAACCCAACATCATATCAAACAAAAGATACAAACATCTCACTTCTTGCTCCAACAAGAATCGGCTACACATTTGCTGGTTGGGAACTTGAATGGGCAGGAAGCGAACACAGTGCAACACTTCCAACATATACAAACACATCAATTGCAACAAACGGAGTAACATATGGAGATATGAAACTCACAGCAAAATGGACAGCAATTGGATATGCGGTTAAATATGTAGTTGCAGGTGGAACACTTAGTGGAACAACACCACAAAGCTATACAATTGAAAGCACAGAAACACTCAACAGCGTAAGCAGAAATGGATATACATTCCTTGGCTGGAAGGCAACAGAGGCAGAAGGTTCTTGGACACTTAACAGTCAGTACAAGGCAGGAGCAAGTCTTACAGGACAATATGGCAATGTAACACTTACAGCAGAGTGGAGTGCAAATGTATATGCAATTACACTTGATGGAAACAAAGGTGAAGGCACAAGTGAAGTTACAACAACCCACAGCACAGTATATGTGGCATATGCAAGTGCAACACTTCATGCAGGAAAAGAAAGCAAGACAAGTGTGGCAGAATATGGATATGAAGTAGTAACAGGCAGTGCAATTAAGCCAACAGCATCAAGAGATGGATATACATTCCTTGGTTGGTTCAATGGCGAAACAGAAGTAATTTCTGCAGCAGGCGAACTCAAAGCAAACTGGGCAACAACAGCTGGAGCAGCTCTCAAAGCAAAATGGGATGCAAATTCAGTTAAAGTGTTGTTCAACACAAACATTACGACAAACTATCCAAATGACGAAGCAAGTGTAACACCAACAGAAGCAACACTTACATTCAACGGAAAATATACAACACTTGCAAGCGGAACAAGAACAGGATATACACTTGAAGGTTGGTACTTTGAAAACACATTGACAAACAAAGTAACAACAGAAACACAAATTACAAACCACGCAGAACACACATTGTATGCTAAGTGGACAGCAGTTGAACAAACAGTAACATATAACTTGACAAGAGTTACAGTAAAGAACGAAACAACAAAAGTTTACTCACATGCAAATGATGCAGTGGCAACATTGACAGCAGACACAGGATTTAGTTTGCCAGGAACAATTTCAGTTACAGTAGATGGAACAGAGATTGCGACAGCAGGCTATACATACGACTCAACAACAGGTGCATTGACAATTAAGAAAGAATATATCAATGGACCAGTGGTAGTAACAGTTAAGGGATCTGCAGGATCAAATACAGTAACATTTGTAATTACAGACAGAGCGAACACAACTCCAACTGAGAAGACAATCTTGGCAACAGGAAACACAACAACAGTAGAGAGTGGTTCAAAATATACAGCAACATTGACTAGGGTAGCAGGATACGACTTGCCATCTTCTATCAGCATAGCTATCGTAGGTTGTGCAGAACCAAGCTATACATATACAGTAGCGACAGACAAGCAAACAGCAAGCATTGAAATCGATGGAGAGTCTGTAGTTGGAAACATTACAATTACAGCAGCAGGTGTAGCTAAGAGTGTGGCGATTACATTCAATGCAAATGGAGGAAGCGCAGTAGCAACAAAGAATGTAACATTCGACCAAGCATATGGCACACTTGAAACACCAACAAGAGAAGGATACGATTTCAAGGGTTGGTATTTGACAGACCTTGAAGATGATGCAACAATCGGACAAGCAACAAAGGTAGAAGAAACTACAATCTTGAAGAACGAAAATGCACATACACTTCACGCATACTGGACATCAAGAAGCGTAACAGTTACAGTTCGCAACTTGTCAGGAACAGCAAATGAAGGAAGTTTGACAGGTGCAGGAACATACAAGACACTTGATGTAATCACACTTGGACAAACAGCAAACACAGGATTCAACTTCGTTAAGTGGGTACTTGGCACAGCAGAAAGTGGCACAGTTATCGAAGGTGGAAAATATACAGTTAAGACATCAGATACGGCAAGCGACAATGCAACACTTACATTCACAGCAGTATATCAAGTAAGTGGAACACTCGCAGCAGTAACAGATGGAACAGTAAGCGGAGTAGGCGGTTCTGTTGAAGTAACAGGCGGAGTTGCAGGAGCAACATCAACAGCAACATGGATTTACACAGGCGCAGCACAAGAAGTTACACTTAAAGCAACAGAAAACGCAGGATACAGCTTTGCAGGTTGGTTTACAACAGCAAGTGCAACAGAAGCAACATACAGCACAGCAACAGCGACACACGCACTTGGCACAGCAGGAACATTCAACCTTGTAGCTAAGTTTGAAGCGATTACATACTCAATTGATTATGTTCTTAATGATGGTTCATTTGTTGATGAATCAGCAGTTGTAAAATCATATAAGATTACAGATGAGGTTATCCTTCCTGTAACAGCACAAATTGCAAAAACAGGATATACATTTGAAGGTTGGTATGAAGCAGAAACTCTTACAGGAGATAAGGTAACAACTATTGCGGTTGGAACAATTGGAGACAAGAAATATTATGCAAACTATACAGCAAATGTTTATAAGGTAAATCTTGACAATCAATCTGCAACAACTTCTACAACAAACACAATTTGGGAAAAATATGCAACAGCTTGGTATTCAAATGCTGAAGCAACAAGCGAAATTGAAAGCATAACTGCTCCAGCAAGAACAGGTTATGTATTTGGTGGATATTGGACACAAGTTGGTGGAAAAGGAACTCAAATTATTGACAATGCAGGAAACATTGATGCAAGCAAGACAACAGAATTTACTGCAGAAACAATTATCTATGCACAATGGATTGCAAACGAATATACAATTACATTCAACGGAAATGGACACACAAGTGGTTCTATGGAAGCTCTTGATATGGTTTATGATGTTGAAAAAGCATTGCCAGGAATTGGATTTGACAGAGCGGGTTATACATTCAAAGGTTGGGCTACAAGTGCAAACGGAGAAGTTATTTACTCAAATGGTGCAACAGTAATCAACTTGGCAACAGGTGAAACTGGAGATGAAAGTGTTGAATTGTTCGCAATTTGGGGTGCAAAAGATGACACAGTTTATACAATCAACATTTACTATGCTAACACAGAAGGAACATACGAAGGTGTTGAGGCGGAAGAACCTATCCAAAGAACAGGTGTCAGCGATGCGAAGATTTCATTCGTTGTAACAGATATTTCTATTACAATTGATGGAACAAAATATGAAAAGACAGGATTTAGTTATGATGCAAGCACAAGTGGAATAACAAATTCAACAGTTAAGACAATTACTGCTGATGGAAGTCAGGTTCTTAACATTTACTTCTCAAGAAATGAATATACATTGACAATCAATCCTAATGGCGGTAAATATGACAACAAGACAACTGCAACAGAAGTTAAAGGTTTGTTTGAAACAACTTATACTGTTCTCGAAGCAACAAGAGAAGGACATTCTTTTGCGGATTGGACATTGGCTGGAGAGGGCGACCTTGAAGGGGCAATCTATACATTTGGTGCTGGAAATGACACATTGACAGCTCAATGGAACATTCTTTCTTACACACTTACTCTTACAAAAGACAAGGGTGTTGAAAGTGTTTCTGCAAGTGGAACGGGTGTAACAAACAAGGGAGATGGAACATATACAATTGTTTATAACTCTACAGTTGCTCTTACATATAAACTTAATGCAGGATTCAACTTCAAGGGTTATGCAACAAGTGATGTAACTGTTTCTAGTGGTTCATTTACAATGCCTGCAAAAGCAGTTGCAATTGAAGCACAAACAAATGAAAATCCATATATTATCAGACTTAACTTGAATGGTGGAGAAGGTTCTGCTCAAACAAGTGAAATCAGTGCTCTTTATGACACATCAAAGGCTTTGACAACAATCGAAGACCTTGGTTGGACAAAATCTGGTTATGTATTTGCAGGTTGGTCAGAAAGCGAAACTGGTGCAGTTAAATATAGAGATGGTGAATCGGTTATCAATGGAGCAACAACAGGTTATTATGACTTGTATGCAATCTGGACTGCTGACACATTTGAAATTTCATTCAATAAGAATGCAGATGACGCAACAGGAACAATTGCAACTATTGAAAATGTTGTATTTAACGAAAACATCACTCTTACAGCAAACACTGGTTTGATTGCAAGGGTTGGATATACATTCCTTGGTTGGTCTGAAGATGATGAAGCAACATCAGCTACTTATGCTGACGGAGCAACATTCAAATATACAAACGCATATAACACAGTTCTCTATGCGGTTTGGTCAGAAAATTCTTACACATTGAAACTTGATGCAAATGACAGCAAATATCAAGGAACTGCAACATTGACAGAAGGTAAGACAAATGTAAGAACAATGAAGTTTACAGATGCTGTTAACTTTGAAAACATTTATACAAGAACAGGTTATTCATTTGCAGGCTGGGCAGAACTTCCAGCAGGCGAAGTGAAATATCTTGCAACAACAACAGGCGTAAGCGGACTTAGTGCAACAGACAATGCAACAGTTACACTTTACGCAATTTGGAATGTTGAAGAAGTTGCATTTACTGTAAATATGTTTGAAAGATATGAACATAAGACAGAATATGTGGCTCTTGAAACATACACATTTACAGCAAACACAGATTCTGAAGTTGAGTTCTCAGTAAGTGGTAAGACTCTTACAGTTAACGGAGAAACAAAAGAATTTGCAAATGCTGTTAACGCATTTACATTTGAAAATGCAAAGACTACAACAACAGGAACAAATAACGCAATGACAGTTCTTGCTGATGGAAGTTTGGAAATCAATCTCTATGTTTATAGAAACAATTTTGAAATTACACTTCTTACATCAGAAAAGGGAATTGAAAATGCGGTATTGACTGGAAGCGGAATTGCTTCAGTTTCTGGAAATAAATATACCGTTGCTTATGATAGCGAATTGAAGTTCTCATATACTGTATCCGCGGGCTATGACTTCAAAGAATATCAAACAGCAATTTCTGGAAACAGCAATTGGACAAAACCAGTTTCTGCTTATGAAACAAATGATTGCTTTACTGCACCAGATGCAGATTTGACAGTAACAATTGTTGCAGAAGCAAGAACAGACACGAAATATACAGTTAAGCATTACAAAGAAGAATTAGACGGAACCTTCACATTGGCAGACACAGAAAACTTGGAAGGAACAACAGACACAACGGCAACAGTTACAGACAAGGGATATGCAAACTATACACTTGACGACACTGTAAGTGGAACACTTCTTTCTGGAAATATCAATGGAACAGGCAGTTTGGTTTTGAGTGCTTACTATAAACTTGACACATACACATTGACACTCACGAAAGATGAGAAGATGGGTGCTGTTAAAGCAGAAGGTGTTGGCGTAACTGCAAACGCTGGAACTTATACAGTTAAGTATGGTGCTACAGTTGAACTCTCTTATGAGTCAATTGAAGCGGGTTACAGTTTCAAAGAATGGGAGGTTGTTTCAGGAATTGTTACAGTTTCAGACAACACATTCACAATGGCTGCTGATGATGCTGAAATTAAGGCTGTTTCAGAACCAATCACATATCACATTATTTACAATGCAAATGCTGGTAAGATTGCAGGAGAAGACAGTGTGTCAGTTGAAATTAAACATGATGCAACTGCAACTGTAAGAACAAACAGTGAAAACGACATTTTGAGAACAGGTTACACATTCTCTACTTGGAACACAAGTGCAAACGGAAATGGAACAAATTATGCTCCAAATTCAACATTCACATTTGAACTTACAGAAGACTTGATTCTTTATGCAATTTGGACAGCAAACACATACGATGTTATCTATAATGCAAACAATGGAACAGGCGCAAGCAAGACATTTGCAGATGGCGTAACATTTGATGATGAATATACATTCCTTGCAAACACAGAAGCAAACGGAATGGCATTCACAAAGACAGGTTATTCATTCCTTGGTTGGGCAAGTGATGAAAGTGCAACAGCAGCAGAATTTGTTGTAGGCGCAACAATCACTCACACAACAGCAGACGACATCACAGTTTATGCAGTTTGGAAAGCAAACACATATACAATCACTTATGATGCAAATGATGGCGGTGCAGAAAATGCTCCATACGGAGTTGCAACGGGTTCAACAGCAAGCACAAACGCAACTTTTGATGAAGATGTAATTTTGGCAACAAATGGATTCGACTTTGTTGGTTATGAATTCCTTGGTTGGTCAGAAGATGCGGACGCAACAGAAGAAGATTTTGAAGAAGGCGAAACTCTTACAACACCAAACTTCTCAAGTGAAGTTAATGGAAGCAAAGTTCTCTATGCAGTTTGGAAAGCAGAAAACTATGTAATTACAGTTGACAAAGTTATTGATGGAATTGCTACAGCAGTTGATTCTATTTCAATGACTTATGGAAACGATTATACAAATGCAACACTCGTAGCAAATGTTGCAGAATATGACAAGACTGGCTACACACTTGTTGGTTTCTTCACAGCAATCACAGGTGGCGTGGAAGTTATTGATGAAAATGGAAAACTTCTTGTAAATGTAGTTGACGAAAAGATTATTGTTGACAATGGAACTTGGGCACACGCAGACAACATTGAAATCTATGCTCAATATCAAGCAAAACCATATACGGTTAACTTCAATGTTGAGGTTACAAAACCAGAAGATGTAACTCCTGCAGTTAGCCCAGCATCTAAGACGGTTTACTTTGCATCAACTTATGCAGGTGAAGATGGCGTATGGCCAACACCAACTCTTGCAGGTTACTTCTTCGATGGTTGGTCAACAAGAACAGATTTGAGATCTTATGCTCTTGAAATCTTCTTGGCTGATGCAAACTTGAATAAGGGTGGCTTGACAGAAGAATCAATTGGCGCTGAATATGTATTTACAAGAGGAAGCGGAACAGACTCTGAAGGAAAACAACCAAAATATGTTTATGTTGATACAGATGACAACACTTTGGTTGCAGTTGCAGATGCAGAAAGCAGTTTTGTAAGAGCTGATGACACGGTTATCCACTATGAAAGCGGAAGTACAACACTTTACGCAACATGGATTGGAAGAAACGACATTACTTACACTGTTTACTATTTGATGGAAGAAGTTTCAGTTGCAACAAATGCAACAGACTTCATCACAGATGGCAGTGCAACATATCCAGAAATTGTTGCTCAAATTGGCGACAAGACAAACTACAACTCTAAGACATACAAACTTCACGCAATTGAAGAACATACAAACGCATTGGTTGCTGACAATGTTGAAAACTACATTGACAAGCACGAATATGCTGGATTTGAATATTCAACATTCGAATACAAATCAGACACTATTGACGGAACTGGTATCACAAAGATTTATGCATTCTATGCAAGACAATCATATCAAGTTACACTTGCAACAAGCAAAGGTGTTGCTTCGGTTGAAGTTTTGGCAGGCGATGGAATCTCTGGTGGAACAAATGGCGTATATAGTGTTAAATATGAAGCAGATGTAAACTTGAAATACACATTGAAACCAGGTTATGAATTCAAAGCTTGGGAAAACAAGGCTGGTGAAACGGCGGTTGAAGTTGAAGATGGCAAGTTTACAATGCCAATCACAACAACAGGAAGCGGAGTATATCTCACAGCAACAGCAACTCCACTTACAGTTGGATATAATGTAGAATATTATCAAGAAGATGTTGATGGCAATGGTTGGACAAAAGTTGCAACAACAATTGCAGCAGATGCAGTTGATGGCGTAACTCAAGTTGCAGCAAAATCTGGAACAACAGATACAAATGTTGACATCAAGACCTTGAACAATGTTACATACACAGGATTTACTTATGACCATTACGAAACAAATTCAAGTGCAGCAGGACACGACAGTGCTTCTCTCAACATTGAAGGTGATGGTTCTCTTACAATCAGACTTTACTACACAAGAAATCCATATACATTGACACTCACAGCAGGAACAGGAATTGCTTCTGTAGATGGTGAAGGTGAATATGTATTTGGTGAAACAGCAACAATCACAGCAGTGGTTAAAGTTGGATACACATTTGCAAGCGTGGCTTCTGAAGACGGTGCTATGACAGCGGTTGTTACAAACTCAACAGCAGGAGAAAATGGAACAACAGTCGTAACTCTTACATTCACACTCCCTGCGGCAAATGTTGCACTTGTTGCAAAAGCAACAGCAAACAACACAACAAATTATCAAGTTAACTATTATGTTCAAAAAGCAAATGGCGAATTTGTTCTTGATGGTTCATTTGGTGAATATACAATTGCTGAAAACACAGCACTCCACACAAATGGAACAACTGACACATTGGCAGACATTGCAACATTGAGTGCTGTTGAATATGTAGGAATGAAATATGCTTACTACACAGCAAATTCAACAACAAATGGTGAAGTTACAACTTCTGGAAACCTCAACATTGATGGTGATGGAAGTCTTGTAATCAATCTCTACTACACTCGTTTGACTTATGTTCTTACACTCAACACAAATGTTGGTGTGAACAAAGCAATGGTAACAATGGTAGATGGAATTACAGCAGGTGCATCAGCAAACACTTATGATGTAATGTATAATGTAGAAGTTGCTCTCACTTACACTCTCACAAATAACGGTTATTCATTCAAAGAATGGACTGTAAATGAGGGTGGAGTTGAAGTAAGTTATGATGAGGCAACAAAGGTTGGAACATTTACAATGCCAACAAACAAAGTTACTCTCACAGCAACAGCAAAAGAAAACACATACACAATCTCATATTACAGAAATCATACAGCTCAAGACACAACTAAGGAAACTCAAGCAGTAACATACAACACAACAGTTGTTCTTGATGGAAATGAATTTACAAAGACAGGTTACACATTTGGTGGTTGGGCATTGAGTTCGGCATCAAGTGAAGTGGCTTATGCAGACAAGAAAGAATTTAAATATGAAATCATTGGAAACCTTGATCTTTATGCTATCTGGGTTCCAGCAGAAGTAGATTTCAAAGTTAATGTAAATGTTCAAAACTTTGCAGATGATGACTATACAACAACAACTCACGAACTCTCTGCAATCACAGGAACAACAGTTTCAATCGCAACAAGCGGAAAGACTCTTACAGTTACATCAAAAGTTAAGGGAGCAGCTGGTGCTTCTGAAGACAGTGTTGAAACATTTACGGTTATTGATGCGGTTTACGGATTTACTTATGAAACTTCAAAAACAACAGCAGACCTTACAGTTAAGGCTGATGGAAGTTTGGTAATTGATGTTTACTATGCTAGAAACACATTCAAGGCAACTCTTGAAACAACAGAAGGTGTTTCAGGTGCTTCTCTTGAAAGCGATAACAGAGTTTCTGTAACAAACAATGTTTACGAATTCTATTATGGCGACACAGTAACATTTGCTTACACAATCTTGCCTGGTTACAGTTTTGGTTCTTTTGAAACAGTAACGGTTGGTTCGTATAGCACTTGGACAAATCCTGTTCAAGCAGCAACAAGCACATTCTCTGTTCCAGATGCAAATCTGACAGTTAAGATTAAGGCAAATGCTAGCACAGAAACTCCATACAAAGTTGAATATATGTTGCAAGACATTGATGCTGCAACATACTCTCTCGACACCACAAGAACGCTTAACGAAGCAGGAAAGACTGACACGGTTGTCAATACAACACCATATCAAGTTGCTATCACAGGCTTCGCATTTGCAAACAAGATTGACTTTGTTCTTGTAGATGGCGAAACAGAAACAGCAACAACAAACAACATTGATGGTTCTGGAAAACTCGTAATCAGACTTTACTACAGCAGAAATAGTTACAACTTGTCAGTTGAAGCTAAAGCAAATGACAATGGAATCAAGTCAGTTTCTGGCACAGCAACTTACAACTATGACAAAGAAGTAACAATTACAGCAGTTGTAAAAGATGGATACACATTTGCAGGCTTCTCATCTTCTAACACAGAACTTCTTGCAAACATTGCAAAAGCAGACTGTCAAGAAGTTGTAGATGCGGCAAACCACATCACAACATATACATATTCATTTGAAATGGTTGCGGGCAATGTTACTCTTATTGCAAGCACAACAACAAACAAACAAACAGCATTTAACATTGTTTATATGTTTGAAGATTTGACAAGTGAATATGCAGAAAACACAATCTCTGCAACTTATGCAAAAGTTGGAAGTGGAGAAACAGATGCAGCAATCACTCTTGCTCTCATTGAAGAAGCAAATGGTGGCGAACTTCCTGTTCCAACAGGATTCACTTATGTAAACTTCGGTTTGTATGACAAGAATGCTGCAGAAGGACAACAATATAAGACTGTTAAGATTTCTGGAAATGGTGACAGCACAGTTTATGTTTACTATTCAAGAAATTCTTACACACTTACAATCAACTACTTTAGACAAGGAACTGAAAATGAACTTGCTGCAACAGCAACAAGAACATTGAAGCATGAAGCAAGCTTGTCAGAAGCAGTAGTATCACCAGAAGTTGCTGGTTATGAACTTGTAAACACAGCACAAGCAAACATCAACTGGACAGCAAATGGTGCAGACAGCACAGTGGTAGTTGAATATAAGCCAACAACATACACATTGACTTATGTTATGAATGATGGTACAGACAGCACATCAACTCAAGAATTCAACATTGAAGAAGACATAACTCTTACTCAACCAACATACACAGGTTATGACTTTGCAAATTGGGCAGTTACAAGCGTTGCAGCTAAGACAAACTTTGTTGCAGGAACAACATACACAACAACAATCGGCAAAGGTAAGTATGGAAATGTAACGCTCACAGCACAATGGACTGCAGAAACAAACAGTGTTACATACAACTTTGCAGTGGCAGAACTTGGAGATAAGGCAGTTCTTGTAAGTGGTCCAACAAACAACAAGATTGCCAGCGGAACAGAATTTAATGCAACAGTATCAGCAGTTGCAGGATACACTCTTCCAGCAACAATCACAGTTGTTGTAGGCGAAAAGACATTGGCGGCAGCTGAATACTCTTACAATGCTGCAGCAGGAACAATTACAATTGCTCCTGCAAAAGTAAATGGCGACATTGAAATTACAGTTACAGCAACAGCAAACAACTATGATGCAACTGTAAACGGTGTTCATACAACAGTAAGCGTAGATGGCGCTGCTTATGGACAAACAAAGACAAAGAATGTTGCAACAGACACAACATTTACTGTTTATGCAAAAGCAGATGAAGGTTATGGATTCAGTGGAATCGAATTTGTAGCAACAGAGGGAGTTGTTCTTGGTCAAACACAATATGACGAAGAAACAGGAATCTACTCAGCTCAAGTAAGTGGATATACAGCGGCATTTACAATCACAGCTACAGCAACAATCAATGAATATACCCTTACAGTTAAGTATGCAGATGGTGAAGTTACAGAAGACTTGACAGTAAAACAAGCATACAAGACAACATATGAATTGACAGTTCCAACATGAGAAGGATATACATTCAAAGAATGGAATGTTTCAGAAATTGGCAAGGGAACTCTCAATGCAAACACATTCACATTTGGAGCAAGCAATTCTACTCTTACAGCAGAATGGAGTGCAAATGTATATGTAATTACACTTGAAGGAAACAAAGGAAACGGCACAAGTGAAGTTACAATCGAAGGTGCAACAGATGGCAAGGTATATGTAGAATATGCAAGCACAAAATTGTTCGCAAGCAGAACAGGCGAAGGATATCCATATGCAGGAGCAACAGAAACAGCTCCAACAGCAAGCAGAAATGGATATGACTTCCTTGGCTGGTTCAACGGACAAACAAAAGTAATCGATGCAGACGGCAAATTGGTTGCAAACTGGGCAACAGCAAACGATGTAACACTCGTAGCGAACTGGGAAGCAAAAGCAGTTAACTATCAAGTAAAACACATCTACGCAGGATATGCTGGAACATTTGAAGGCGAAGGTGTAGAAGTTGTTTACAGCACAGCACTTGACGGATCAACAACAAGTGCAGAAGCAAGTTACTTGACAGCGACAGCAGACAGCAAAGTAACAGCATCAGTAGTTGCAAGAGAAGGATTTGAAAGTCCAGCAACA
>JAGBBH010000026.1 GCA_017938505.1 Clostridia bacterium
GTGTGAAACCTCATCCCATATAAGGAAATCCAATGTGAAACCACGGATTGCGTGAGTCTGTTCAACTGAGAAGAATATCAGTTTTGAACCGTTTGTCAACTCAATAATGAAATCTTTACCGTCCTTTGACTTTATCAGTTCCTCTGGAAACATAGTTACAAACTTCTTGAAAATGTCCTTTGCCAACCTTGAAGTCTGTGTGATATATCCCACAACAGTTCCAGGCTTCTGCATCCACAACAAACTCAAATAACGACATACAAAACTCTTTCCATACTGACGGAAGATATTTACAATCACTTTTTTTGTACGGTTATCATTAGCCATTGTGATTATCTTCTTCTGACCTTCCTTTGGTTGGAAATCCAACTCAATATCAATATATTTTGTATGCTCATCATTACTCCAATCCTTGTGACCTATATCATATTTCTGTTCCATCAATGAATTTCTATGCACTTTGTCAGTGTTTATTATGTAATCCTCTCCATTTTTGAATTTCATATTAAATAAGTTTTACCCTATATGATGTTGTCTCAATTGCCAACGTCTCTTTCTCATTCAGACCCATTAACTTGGCAATATCACTCAATATCTGTCTTGCAGTTGAACGGTCATTTGCAGCATCACACTTGCGATATAAATCCAAATAACGTTCCAAATGCACGGATTTTGCCTCATCTCTTGCAACCTGTGTTTCATACATACAAGTCTCAGCAGCTTCTCTTATATATTCACCAATTCTCTTTGGATCAACATCCTTGCTTTCGGGCCACCAATCATACTCACCATTCAATAATTTCTGCTTAATTGACCATCTTGACTGACCTGATATAATCTCTTTTCTCAAATATTTCAGCCTGTGACCCCTTAATGTATCTTCTTTTGAAAAACCTAATGCCATCTCAAATATATTTTCTTTCTTATTTCTTTTGAATAAAGATTATTTTATAACAAAAAGAGGAACAAGTTATCTACTGTTCCTGCTCCTTGATTGCTGTATCTGTTCAATAAACTTCTCCTGAGCACGTTCTGCCTGCATCTTTGCTTGCATATATGTCATATATGAGAAAACATCCACCACATTTTGTTCCAGAACCTCTTCCATCTTTAAAAAATTATGACAAGCCAAAGTGGAAACAACGTGCATCCAATTGAAATCATTCACGAATTGAGTATATTTTGGCGAAATTGGTGTATCACTCCCTCCATCTTGGAAGAGATGCTTGTAAGTTTTCTGGAAATCTCGCCTCTCAAGAAAAAATGATATACAATACCCAAACCATCACTTGCCCTCATCTTGCAAACCTTGTCATAAAACCTCTTGATGTTCTCACCATCATAAGGAATAAACTTACCGTCATCACCTCTGCTCATAAGCAATATACATAACAATTCCAAAAAACGATTGTCATTGCTCTCATCCTGCATAGTGACATCAACATCAATCCATTGCCTTAATGAAAACTCCTCTGGCTTTGGTATCTCATATTTAATTCCATCAATCTCAATACTGTTTGTATGAGGAATTGAAGATAACTTATATATGAAATCACAACTCTGTGTCAATAACTGATATATCACAACAGGCATATTCATACAGAAATCATCTTTTTCACCCAACAACCTTGAAATTATCTTTGCCTCATTCTCCCTCACAGTATAGAACAATTCAGCACCATCCAATTTGTCCGTGTCCTTTATACCCTTGAAACAACGGACATAATCCTCCATAGTTATATCTGCAAAGGACGTTGGAACTTCATACTCCTTGTCATTTATCTTGATTTTATACATAATTTCCTATTTATATCATTCATTTATTTCTTTGAAGACTTTCTACCTTTCTTTGGTTTCTCTTCAACCTTTGGTTCTTCTTCTAATGCCTCTTTGATATTCTCAACTGTTTCCTCTTTCTTACCTAAATCAATCCTGTTCTCAACATTCTCAACTGTTTCCTTTTTCTTCTCACCAATACCAAATTCCTCAGGATTATGACCCTCATTCAATAATGTGAGATAACCAAAACGTGCATAGTTCCTAACCGAAGCGGTGTACTTTGCAGCAGCACAGGGCTTGCAACCCTTAATGCTGTCATCAGCGTTTTTGAGATAATTGTACATTTCAACCCACTCTTGAACTGTTGTGTTCCTACCTGTATGGTTAATGAACTCCATCGCTTTCTTAACCTTTTCCACAGTATATTGATGTCCTTTACTTACTGCGATATTTCTGTTTTCCTTATTTCTGATTAACATTTCTTTGAATTTTAATAATTTATTTTCCTTTATAAAGATTGATAACTGAAAATATAGCCGTGAGTTGTCTTGTACTCACCCCTGCAACAAGCGGTAATATTGCTCTGACATATACCAGTTAACTTTGAAGCCTCTTGTGTACTTGGGAAAATGTTAATCAGTTTCTTATTCAAATCATATTGATAACATTTCTTTGAAATCTTTTTAATCACTTTTTTTAATCTGTTGCCATATGTTAGATTAAATCTTGTGGTACAAAATTCCAAATTATCAACATTGTTATTTGTCTTATCCTCATCCTTGTGATTCACCTCTGGTAAATTGTTTGGATTTGGTATAAATGCTTTTGCTACCAAACGATGTATCTTAATATTCTTCATATTATGATATTCATCATAAAGTGTCACTATAAGATAACCGTCTTTATCCTTTACACCTTTTCTTATGGTTTCCTTTATTGTCTGCCTTTTGCCGTTTGATTTCATAATCACCCGTTTCAGACTCTTCACTCTTCCCTTACTACTAATCATATAATTGGGATAACCATCAATTTCTTTCCAAATCTCTTCCATATTCTATTTCCTTTTCTTTCAAATATAATTCAAAATCATCTATTAACCAAACATTTTTGCGCTATAATAATGCATATAAGCCAATACACTTGCTGTAATCAATCCCCATACAAAAAACATAGGGTTAAATATATATGCCAATATAATGTTCAATATCAAATCAAGCCAAAATGAACAACATTTCTTGCAAATAAAAGGATATAACATAAAACTTTCAAACTGCAATATCCAACTTTGAAATATTGGAACAAAAAATATTGTGAAAAACATTAAAAACATTATTGCCAAAAATTCCCATAAATTAGGAATTAAAAAAATCAACATCTCCATATAAAATTTCTTCTTTTTTATTATTTATTGTCAAATCATTATTTACAAATTTCTTTATATTCCTAATAACATTTGTTATATATCTTATGTCAACATCATATATCTCAGCCATCTTCTGATATGATACACGATTCTTACCAACCTTTAAGAAATAATAAACAATATATATGTCAACCTCATTAGGTGGAAAATATTCTTCCAAATATTCAGCCAACCAACTGAATAATATCCTTACCCTTTCATATCTTTCCTCATTATCCTCATCATCAATTATCAAACCCTCACAACCAACATAACCATAAGTCTTCATCTTGTCAATCTTTCTCTTCTTGTTCTGCATCTGTATGTAATTCTGCTTGAAACTTATGAAGAAATAATATCTGAAATCGTCAATTATCTTGTGATTAGTCAATATGGCATTTGCAACCTTTACAATAGTATCTGAATATGCCTCATCAAACAACTCTTTATCATAGGTTATGTTTTTACTGACCTCTTTCTTTATCTGTTTTTCATTTCTTATTATATACTGATAAAAGTCATTACAGTGCTTTTCATATAAATCCATCCTATTATAAACCAATTTGCTCCTTTATTCTCTCAACAGGCATATCACCTTGAAAATATTTGGTATATCGACCATCATTATAAACTACTGTGAAAGGCAATCCCTTGAAATCATATTCACTTAAATCCAAATCATTTTGGTTTATGTCCAAATATTCAACATCAATCGGATATTCTTCAATCAATCTGTTTATTTTCTCTTTGTATTTGACACAACAACCACAAGTGTCACTTGATAAAACCTTTAATTTAATGTTATTCATATCTTTATTTAATTTGTCAGATTATATATATAAATATATTGCAAAATTGAAAAGTTTTAAAAACAAATGATATTTATGAAAATCTTTATTTAAAAATATATATTTTAAATAAATAATGAAACAAAAAATCAAACCAATAAATAATGAACAAAAAATGACAATCCAATTGTGGCTTGGTGTTGCACTTGCAATATTTGGTATCATTCTTATTGTTGCTTCTTTTATGTGTCCACCTGTGGGAGTTATTGATGCCTCAGTTCTTGCTACACTTGGTGAAGTGTTTACTTTTAGTGGTTCTCTCATAGGTATAGATTATCATTACAAGATGAAGAATAATGAAATAAAATATAAGTATAAAGAAGATGAAGATATTAGTGAAGAGAACATTCAACAATAAATTATACTGTATATCACACATTTATGTTGATGGTGTTTATATATGTGATTAAACTTGATTATAGAAGATATTGCCATTATATTTATTATAAATAATCTTTTAAAATAAATAGTATGTGGAAAGACATCAAGGGGTTTGAAAATTATTATCAAGTAAGCACAAATGGTGAAGTTAGAAGTCTTGACAGAGAAATAAAGACAAAAAGAGGTTTATGGAATTATAAAGGAAGGATTTTAAAACCTAATATCGGAACTAATGGTTATTACTATGTCGGCATATCTGTTGCTGGAAAACATAAAACCTGTTACATCCACCAATTGGTAGCAGAAGCATTTTTAGGCATTAAGGAAAAAAATAAAGAAGTTGACCATATTAATGGTAACAAATTAGATAACAGACTGTTGAACCTTCAATATTTAACACCTTTAGAAAATATTTTAAAAAGCAACAAAGGTAAAAAAGGATATGAAAGGTTTTATGAAAATAACCCAAAAGCAAAAAGAGTAATAGGTTTTGAAAATGGAAGCATAACAGAAACTTTTGAATGTGCCAAAAGACTTGCTGATAAATATCAGATAAATTATTCGACACTAAAAAAGAAATTACAAAACAATAATTGTATAATTAACAAAATAGAATATTTTTATGAAAGTAAATGTAGTCAGAAGATATAATAACAGTAAATATTGTATTGGTGATTTATATGTGGATGGTGTTTGGTTTTCGAATACAATTGAAGATACTGACAGAGGTCTTGATAATTCAATGTCAGTGAGTGATATAAAGAAAAAGAAAGTATATGCACAGACAGCGATACCAACAGGCACTTATGACCTTACAATTGATATTATAAGTCCTAAGTTCTATCAAAAACCTTATTATAAATCTTTCTGCAATGGTTATGTTCCAAGAGTTTTAAATGTTAAAGGGTTTGATGGTATTCTCATTCATAAGGGAGTTAATCAAAACAGTAGTGCAGGATGTCTTATCGTTGGTTATAACACCATAAAAGGACAGGTAACTAATACACAACAAGCATTTGAAAAACTTTATAAGTTATTTAAACAAGCAAAAAATAAAAAGGAAAAAATGACAATAACTTATGAAAGAACTTATAAGGTTAGTTAATCCCAATGGTAAAATTTCTTTAAGGGATAAATCAATGATATTTAAATATGTTGTCTATCTAATGGAAGAAAAAGAATATCTCAGATATGTATTCCTTGATATGGACAACAATTTTATCAGAAATGCTTCAAAAGAAGATATTTTCCAAAATTAATTTATAATTCATTTTTATTTTTTATCTTTGTACCAAATTTAAGTAAGTACAAAGATTTTTTTATTTAAAAATATGTAATCAGGTGTGCAATAACATTACATACTTTTATAACTATCTAATAATCAGTTACATATAAAATATGTATAATATACTATAATAGTATAACATAGATTTTTGTAATGACTTATTTTCAAGTGTTTAACAAAATTTAACACAAAAAATAAAGTGTGCAAAATAAAAAAGTATTATATTTGCAGTGTGTAAAAAAATGTGTGGAGAGAGACAGGGTTTTCTCGTTTTTTTCCAATAATTTTTCCAATATACATTTAAATATAATAAGAAAATAATATTATGGCAAAAGTAAGTCGTGCTACAATTCATCTTTGTCAGATTACTTCTCGTTCTAAATCTGACGGTACTTATCCTATTGTACTTCGTGTTCAATATAATGGACGAGCAGAAAAATATACTTCTGTTTCTGTACCTATATCTGCTTGGGATAAGAAAAATGAATGTGTAAAAAAAAGTTCACCGGGGGCATCTGTATTCAATAAGGTACTTCAAGAACTTAAAAATCAGGTACTTACAAAACTTTGTGAATGTGAAACTTTAAATATTCCTTATACTGCAAAGAGTTTATTGGATGATTCTTCCAAGTCTTCTATTATTAACTCTAACTCTTTGGTTTACA
>JAGBBH010000027.1 GCA_017938505.1 Clostridia bacterium
ACATAGGGGTGGGAGATGCCTTTTTCAATGCTATGATTTGTGGCTGTTTGAATGAGGTGTTAAGACAGGTTTTTGTAAGAATTAAAAACAAAAAACCAACAGCATCATTTGGAATTTTTGATACGGTTTCCTATAATGCAAATGTTTGCGAATTTGCAGTTTGTGGGCAAGTTTCAATTTCTTTTTTTGATGTTGTATATTCTTTTATATATTCGGTTATCATAACAAAAAGAAGGTAAATTATGCTATCAATTGTGTATTATGTGTGCATATTACACAAGATATGGCGTAGTCTATAAAAATTGTGGAGGAAGTATGAAGTTTGAAAATGATAAACAATCCATCAATGACTTAATTGGAAATGCTATGGAAAAAATCAAAACCATTGTGGATTCTAGCACAATTGTTGGCGATGGGATTAGGACTGATGGCGGAGTTACAATCATTCCAATTTCAAAAGTTTGTGTGGGGTTTGTTGTTGGGGGAGGAGAGTATGCAGACCTGTCTGCAAGGAGGGTTGCAAATCATTTTCCAATGAGTGGAGGAAGCAGTGGAGGAATGAGTGTTTCTCCTGTTGGTTTTTTGATTTTGCAACCACAGGGAGGTGTTGAATTTGTTAATGTTGAAAATAAATCTCTTTATCAAACTGTTTTAAATATGTTTAATTCTCTTTTGTCAAAAATTGAGCAAAAGCAAAAAGACAAAGAAAAAGAAACTGTAAAAAGAGAAAAAGAAAGTTTTTCAATGGAAGAAAATGATTGAGGTTTTGTTTTGTCTGAAAAGGGGTGAAAAATGAAAAAATGTTTTAGTGCAGGAAGATGGGGTGTTTTGCTGATTTTTGTTGCTATGTTTCTTTTTTGCTATGCCTCAAATCTTGTTATTCAAACGACTTATGCTTCTTTTTCCACTTCGGCAAAAGCGTCGGTTGTTATGGAATGTTCTTCTGGGAGAAAACTCTTTGCAAAGAATGAAAATTTGAAACTTCCAATGGCGAGCACAACAAAAATTATGACCGCTATAACTGCTATTGAAAATTGCAAGGACCTTGATGAAAAATTTAAGGTTTCTCGAAAGGCAATTGGGGTTCCTGGCACTTCTTTATATCTTCGGGAGGGAGATGTATATTCAACACGAGATTTGCTTTATGCTTTGATGCTCATCTCTGGAAATGATGCCTCTGTGGCAATTGCAGAACATATCGCAGGGTCAACAAGTGAATTTATCACTATGATGAACGAACTCGCAAAAAAAATTGGTGCAAACAGTTCGCATTTTGCAAATACGCACGGACTTGATGCTGATGGGCATTATACGACTGCTTATGATTTGGCAAAAATTACGGCGTATGCACTTGAAAATCCGGTTTTTGCAGATATTGTGTCAACAAAAAACATCAAGATTTCCAATGGTGATGGGGAAAATAGATATTTGAAAAATAAAAACAAACTTCTCTCCACACTTGAAGGTTGCATTGGAGTGAAAACGGGTTTTACTGATGATGCTGGGCGTTGCCTTGTTTCCGCAATCGAAAAAGATGGAATGAAAGTTGTGGCGGTTGTGCTTAATTGTGGACCAATGTTTCCCGAAAGTGCGACAATGTTGACTGATGCGGTTGAAAACTTTAAACTTTATGATTTGACTCAAATGTATGATTTTGATAATTATGTCAGTGTTGTTGATGGTTCAAATGATGTGGCAGAAATTGGCACAAAAGAAAAGTTCTTTTATCCGTTGGCTGAGCACGAGATGAAAAAACTGCAATTTAAATATACAATTCCTCAAAACATTCAAGCGCCAATGAAAAAAGAAACAGAAGTTGGAAAGGTCGAAATATTTTTTGATAATGACTTGCTATTTTCTGAAAAAATCTTTACAATAGATAATGTAAAACCAAAAACTATGTGGCAAAGATTGAAGGATTTTTTTGAGAATTGGTAAAGCTTGATAAGTGAAACGGATTTTTCTGCTTGAAGTTATGCTTGCTGTTGAAAAAAGAAAAACGGTTCTTTTTATGAAGTTCGTTTGTTTTTTAGAAAATCCTCATTCTTGCAAAAAGAGAGGATTTTTTGTTA
>JAGBBH010000028.1 GCA_017938505.1 Clostridia bacterium
AAAGAATTGGCAAAAAAACTTGAAGGTCAAACAATTTCACTCAAAATAAAGTGCGGGAGCAATGGCAAAACATTTGGTTCTGTTACAAACAAAGAAATTTCAGAAGGTCTTGAAAAATGCGGGATTGTTCTTGATAAGAAAAAAATCGACATCAAAGAACCTATCAAAAGCACTGGCGTTTATAGCGTAACTGCAAAAATTTATCCCGAAATTACAGCAAAATTTAATGTTGAAGTTCAAGCAGAATAAGAATTTTGGTTAAAAAAGACCATAAGAAAAAACTGAAACAAAAGTTTCAGCTTTTTTTATTTCTGTTTTTATATCCCCGACAATTTGTCAATGTTGACAAAGAACAAGAAATTTGATTTACAAGGTTTCGCAGTTGCTCGATTTCTTCTTTGGTTAACCCCTTCGCAAGTTGCATTGCAATTGTTGTTGCAAGCAAGACAAGTTCTTCATCTATCTTTTCCATATTTATTTATATTTTCACTCTGAAGTGATTGTTACAACTCTTGACACTTAACAAACAACTCGACAAACTCTTTCAAAGAAAACTGTTCCGCCCTTTTCTTTAAAACTTCTTCACTTAAACAATCTTTAAGTTTCTCTTTGCCAAAAACACCTCCAAGATTATTTAACAGAGTCTTTCTTCTCATTGAAAAACAGGCTTTAACAAATTCTGAGAATTTTTCGTTGTCAACACCCTCAAATTTATTCCTTTCAATTTCGATATGCAACAAAGCCGAATCAACATTTGGTTCCGGGTGAAACATTTTTCTGTTTATAATTCTTGCAATTTTTGGTTTGCCATAAAAATTTGTCATTACGGTTAAAATTCCATAATCCTTTCCTCCAACTTTTGCACAAACCCTTTCTGCAACTTCCTTTTGCACCATAATGGTCAAACTTTCAACCTTTTCACTTTCTTCAAGCAATCTAAAAATGATTGGGGTTGTAATGTAATATGGCAAGTTTGCAACGACTTTGAAATTGTTTGTAAATTTTTTTTCAATTTCTTGCATCGACATTTTCATAAAATCACAAAATTCAAATTCCACATTTTTTAGGTTTAATCCTAACAAATGCTCTTTTAGGTCGCCATCAATTTCAAATGAAACAACCTTTTTGCAGGCACCACTCAATGCAGTTGTCAAACTTCCTGCTCCAGCACCAATTTCCAAAACTTCATCATCTTGAGAAATTTGCGCATCTTTAACAATGGCATTTAACAAATTCGTGTCGCTTATGAAATTTTGACCAAATTTTTTCTTAAACACAAAATCTTTCATAACTTAAAAATCCTTTCCGCATTTTTTGTCGTAACTTTTGCAACTTCTTCCAATGTTATCCCCTTAATTTTTGCAATCATATCTGCAATATAGACAACATTTTTTGGTTCATTTCTTTTTCCTCTAAAAGGAACTGGCGAAAGATACGGACAGTCTGTTTCAATTAAAATTCTATCAAGAGGTAATTGTTTGACCACTTCAACAGTGTTTTTTGCATTGGCAAAAGTTACCACTCCTCCAAACGAAAAAGAAAATCCAAGTTGCATCAAAATTTTTGCACTCTCAACACTCCCCGCATAACAATGAAGCAAACTTTCTCGCTTTGGAGGATACTGTTTTAAAATCTCAATAGTATCACCAATGGCATCTCGGCTGTGTATAACAACCGGCAAGTTGACACTGTTTGCAAACTCAATTTGTTTAATGAAAACCTCTTTTTGCAAGTCTTTGTTGTCTGTTCGATAGTGATAGTCAAGTCCAATCTCTCCAATCGCAACAACTTTGTTCTCTTTTGAAAGAGTGAAAATCTTTTCCAAATATCCCTCACGCATTTCCTCAACATTTTCAGGGTGCAAACCAACATTTGCAAAAACACCGGCAAATCTTTTTGAAAGTTCCACCGCTTGGCAAGACGATGAAAAATTATATGCCGAACAAACAATTCTTTCAACACCACTTTCTGTTGCTCTTGCAACAACATCTTCAACATCATCAAATTTGTCATCTGTCAAATGTGCATGAACATCAATAATTTCCATAATTTAAGTTTAACAAAAATTTGCAAATATGTCAAATTTAAAGATAAAAATCAAACTTTTTAAACTTCTTCGTTCATTTTTTTTGAGGCAAGTCTATAACCTTGCAAGCAAACATAAACTAGAATATGAACATTTTTTGGCTCATTATGATGCTTTCCAGCACACTCGTTTTGCTCGTTACAAATCCAAGTGCCGTTCTTTCAGAAATGATTGGTGCTTCTGCCAGTGCATTAAACCTTTGCATTGAACTTTGTGCAGTTTATGCAGTTTGGCTTGGAATTGTCGAACTTGTTGATGCAAGTGGCCTTGGAGAAAAACTTGCAAAACTTTTGCGACCACTTATCAAACGAATATTTAAAGTTGACACGGAAGAAACACAAAAAATTATAGCCCTAAACCTGTCGGCAAATATGCTCGGAATTGGCAATGCCTCCACACCTCTTGGCATCAAGGCAATGAAAAAACTTGACGATGGTTCTGGCAAGGCAAATTTTGCAATGATAATGCTCATCGTTGTCAACGCCACTTCAATTCAACTTCTTCCAACGACGATTATTGGACTTCGTTCAAGTGCTGGTTCCGCCTCTCCCGCAGACATAATCTTGCCAACTCTTTTTGCCACAACCTGCACAACTTTGTGCGGTATTTTGCTTGTGCACCTGCTAGACAAAATCAAAAGAAGGACACAAAAACAAAGATGAGTGCGTATATCTTGCCTATTTTGTTTATATTTCTTTTTGTTTATTGCTCTTGCAAAAAAATAAACACTTATGACCACTTTGTCAAAGGTGCAAAGGGGGCCATTCCTCTTGTTTTGGAAATCTTTCCATTTATTGCCTCAATTTTGATTGCCGTTGCGCTTTTGCGTGCAAGCGGAATTACAAATTGCCTTGCAACTTTTTTATCTCCTGTTTTCGATTTTTTTGGAATTCCCAAAGAACTTTGCGAACTTGTTATGCTTCGACCCTTTACTGGCAGTGGAAGTTATGGAATTCTAGAAAACATTTTTTCCACATACGGGGCTGACAGCTACATTTCTCGTTGTGCCTGCGTGATAATGGGTTGCAGCGAAACCATTTTCTATGTTGCAACGGTTTACATTTCCCAAACCAAAGTCAAAAAACTGCTTTATGCCATTCCTGTTGCCCTTGCCTGCTCCTTTGTTGGAACAATTGTCGCCTGCCTGCTTTGCAAAGTGATATAAAAAATGACAAAGCAACTCCGCTTTGTCAATCATTAATAAAATGTTTTGTTTGCAATGATTCTAAATAATTCCCATTTTCTTCGTTTGTTACAAGATTTGGTAAAACTTTCACTCCGTTTTTTCCACCTTTAACTGCCTTTAGAACAACAAGTTTAACTTCACCTTTTCCATTTTCTGTAAAAAACATCTCTTTAACCGCAAGGTTGTTTGAATTTAGATTGCAAATAAGTTCACAAGAACGCTCCGCACCATAGCAACAATAAAACTCTCCGCCATTTTTTAGCATTGCTGATGCCATTATGCACAACTGCTCACACGAAAGCAAAACTTCCTCTTTGCAACATTTTTTCACTTCGTTTTGTTTGAAATTTGTTGTTTTGAAATATGGCGGATTTGAAAACACCACATCAATTGAGTTCTTTGGAAAATGCTTTGCAAAATTTTTTATGTCATCACAAACAACACTAATCTTTTCGCTTAAATCATTAAACTCAACATTTTTGTTTGCCAACTTTTGCATTTGCTCTTGAATTTCAAATGCATAGATTTTTTTCAAGTTGTTTTTTGCTTGCACCAAAATTGATATAACTCCACTTCCCGTTCCAATTTCAACCGCAATGTCGCTTGGTTTTGTTTTTACATAATTTGCCAAAACAACACTGTCCGAAGTGAAGTTATATAGTTTTTTATTTTGAATTATTTTAAGGTCTTTACATTGTAAGTCCTCAATTTTTTCATTTTCTTCCAAACAAACTTTCATCAGTTTTCTCTCTTAAATGAAATTTGATCAAGAGCATAGGTTTTTATTTCTGTTTCATCACCTTTGACAAATTTTATATCAACTTCTTTTTTGAGAAGATTGTTATATACAACACTGCCATTTCCGTCTTTTGTTGAAACAATGCTTCCAACTTTTGGCATTTCTTTAATTGCTTCCAAATAGCCTTTGTTTTCATAGGCAAGACAACACATAAGTTTTCCACACAAACCACTTATACTGTTTGGATTTAATGATAAATTTTGATTTTTTGCCATTTTCATTGACACATGGTCAAATTCTCCCATATTTTGTGCACAGCAACATACTTTTCCGCAAGGGCCAAATCCACCCAACATTCTCACTTCATCACGACTGCCAATTTGCCTTAGTTCCACACGCTTTTTAAATGTTTCTGCCAACTTTTTGACAAGTTCACGAAAATCAACTCTGTTGTCTGCTGTGAAATTGATGATATATCTGCTGTTGTCATAACTTGCTTCAATTTTCACAATTTTCATTTCAAGGTCAAAGTCTTTGACGATTTGCTTGATTTGTGGATAAAGTTTTTCTGCTTCTTTGTCATAAAACTCTGCTTTTTCCACAATTTCTTTTGAAGCTTTTTTTAGCACAGTTTTTAGCGGAGAAACCAATGTTGATGGGTCAATTTTTTCTCTCTCTTTAACAACAACACCAATGTCTGCACCTTTTTCAGTGTCAACAATGCAATAATCCCCTTTTTTCAAATCAATTCCATTAGGGTCAAAAGAATAGATATGATTGCTGTTTTTAAATTTTATTCCAACTGTTTCTATTTGCATATAAATTTTACCTCCAACATTTTAAGCAAAAAATTGTCTAGTGTTACGGATAAATTTGCATTAAATTCGAGTTTTTCTTGCAAATTTGCAATCAGTTTTGTAATTTCACAAATTGCCTCGACAGAAAACTCCGGTTCGACATCTCGTAATTCTTCCATAAACAACTTCAATTTGCACAAATTTTCACTGTCGCATTTGATTTTTATAATGTCCTCAAGACACAGTGAAACAATTTCCAAAATGAGATTGAGGTTTTCTTTTTGCGTTGCAACTTTGTTTGAAAAAGACAAAACTTGCTTGCTGTTTTTAAGTTCGCATATTAACGAAACTGCCAAATAGGTTAAACTCTTTAAATTTTCATTATTTGACAATTCAAGCGTTTTACCTATCCAACCTCCTCCCAAAATGTTTGCCAGACTGTTTTGACAATAAAGAGAAATTTCTTCATTTGAAAGCGGTTGAATTTTAATTTTGTCGCACCTGCTTTTAATTGTCGGCAACACCCTTTCTTCACTTTTCGCACTTAAAAGAAAAAACACATTCTTTGGTGGTTCTTCCAAAATTTTCAAAAGTTTGTTTTGCGCTTCTTCTGTTGACACATCAAAGTTGTTAATAATGAAAATCTTGTAAGGTAAATTAACTGGTTTTACAAAACTTTCTGACACAATTTCATTTGAATCTGCTACCAACAGTTTTTCTCCGTTCTTTGGATAAACTTTAACATCTAAATCAATTCCCGCTTCGATTTTTTTGAACTCACTGCTTTGGTCATCATACATATCAAACATTTGATATTCCAAAAGCATCGCCGTTAAAACCAGCACCTTCTTGCTGGTTATATCGTCTTCGCAAAAAAATAACATTGCGTTGGCAAGAGAATTGTTTTCTTTTTTTTCTACGATTTTTTTAAAAAAATCCTGATTTTTGATTATTTGTGCAATATTCATATTTTGATTTTAACACAAATGCGATGAAAAATCAAAAATAAAATTGCATTATTTCTAATGCAATTTCCTGTTTTTAAGTTTTTTTTCAACAAGTTTATATATTTCCCCAATAAAAACAATCGAAACTGACAAAGCAAGCACCATAACCCAGCAACCAAAATTGAGGTTTGTTAGTTGCATAACTTCTCTCAGATTGGTGCAAGCAATGAGCAGAAGAAGTCCAAACCCAACAATCAACGAAAGATTGAAAAACTTGTTTTTAAAAGGATTGCTTTTTAAGCAACTCTCCTTTGTTCGAGCCGTAAACATATAGAAAAGTTGAATGAAGTTGAGTGTGTAAAATGCCATTGTTATGGCAACTTGTTCGTTGTAAACATAAAGACCAAAAAGATAGGCCGACATTGTCAAAATTGTTTGTATTGCCCCCAAAATGAATATGCTCGTGCCAACACCGTTTGCAAACAACCCGTCCGATTTTTTTCTGGGTTTTTCAAGCATAACCCCCTTTTCAACAGGTTCAATTCCAAGAGCAATTCCTGGAAGAGAGTCTGTAATGAGATTGACAAAAAGAATTTGCACCGGAAGCAAAAAGGTCTTTCCTGGAAGCAAAATTGTTATAAAAAACAAGGCCAAAATTTCTGCCATATTCGCTGAAAAGAGATATTTTATAGTTTTTTGAATGTTGCTATAAATTTTTCTCCCCTCTTCAACAGCAACTACAATTGTTGCAAAGTTGTCATCAGTGATTATCATATCAGCAACTTCTTTTGCAACATCTGTTCCACTCTTTCCCATTCCAATGCCAATGTCTGCTTTTTTCAGTGCTGGAGCATCATTAACACCATCTCCTGTCATTGCAACAATATGTCCTCTCTTTTTCAATGCATCAACAATTTTGACTTTGTGAGCAGGACTGACTCTTGCATAAACACTTTTTAGTTCTACCACTTTCAAGAACTCTTCTTCTGAAAGCAAGTCTATTTCTTCTCCGGAAAGAACTTCATCAACACTTTTTGCTATGCCAACACTTTTCGCAATTGCAAAGGCTGTGTCTTTATAGTCGCCCGTTATCATAACAGTTCTCATTCCCGCACTTTTGCACTTCTTGACCGCCTCCAAAGTTTCTGGTCGTGGAGGGTCTTGAATTCCACAAAGACCTAAAAAAACAAATCCCCCTTCGGCAATGACTTTGTCTTGATTTTGTTTATAGGCAAAAGCAATAACCCGTAGTGACTTTTTGCACATAGTCTGATTCTCTTGCAAAATTTTTCTCTTTAAGTTTTCATCAAATAAAACTACACCGTCTTTTTGTTGAACAAATTCGCATTTTTGCAATATCCTGTCAAGAGCACCTTTCATATAGCAAATGTTGTTTCCTTCAACAATATTGAGAGTTGTCATATATTTTGTTTGAGAAGAAAACGGAATTTCTTTAACTCTTGGACATTGTTCGTCTAACAGTTTTTTTTCAATGCCTTTTTCTTTTACAAAATTTACAAGTGCGACCTCTGTTGATGCTCCGACATATCCTTCAAGACCTTTCTTTGCATCATTGCATAGTGCCATACACCCCAGCAAAAGTTTGAATGGTTTGTCTTTTTCCTTGAAAAAAGAAAACACTTTTTCAACCTTCATTTTGTTTTGTGTAATTGTTCCTGTCTTGTCAGAACAAACAACATCACATGCCCCCAAAGTTTCAACTGCGTGCATCTTTTTAACAATGGCTTTTTGCTTGGAAAGTTTTGAAATTCCAAGACTCATAATGATTGTAATCACTGCTGGCATACTCTCTGGAATTGCTGCCACAGAAATTGCCACAGCGGTCAAAAATGCTTGCAACACTTCTGAAGGATGTGCAACAACTTCCAAAATAAATGTAATCGTTGCAACCAACAACACCAAATAAGTTAAAATCTTTCCAACATCTTGAATGTTCTTTTGCAATGGAGTCAGTTCTTTTTTTGTCTGCTTTAAGCTCTCTGCAATCTTGCCTATTTCGCTTTGCCTGCCCAGCGCAACCACGACACCTTTTGCGTGCCCGCTTTCAACAACACTTCCAGCAAATGCCATATTCTTTTGTTCTGAAACCTGCATCTTTTTTTCATAAACAATTTCTGCATCTTTTTCAACCGCCTCACTTTCACCCGTAAGCGACGCCTCGTTAATTTTTATGTTGGCACTTTCAATAAGTCTTAAATCTGCAGGAACTATGCTTCCCGCCTGAAGGGAAACAATATCTCCAAGCACAAGTTCAGATGTTTTGATTTTTATAAGGTTCGAGTTTCTAAAAACAAAGGTTTCAGGTCTTGTGAGATTCTGCAAACTTTCAATTGCTTTTTCACTCTTTCTTTCTTGATAAACGCCAAAAAAAGCATTCATAATGACAATGCCAAGAATTATTGCACCGTCAACAATTTCACCGCTTGTCCCTTCAACAATGCCAATGACAACGGAAATGATTCCAGACACAAGAAGGACAAGAACCATAAGTTCTTTTATTTGTGCCAAGAATTTTGCAAACACTGAAGTGGGTTTTTTGTTTTTAATGGCATATTTTTGACTTTCTGGCAATCTTTTTTCCACCTCTTTCGTGTCTAATCCGCCACAATCGACCTCAAACTGCTTTAACACTTCGCTTACGCTTTTTTGATAATATTTTTTTTCTTCCATATTGTAAAATATGAACCTACATCAACGAAATATATCTTTTTTACAAAAAATTACAACACAAAAAAGCTGACAACTGAAATTGCTGCAAGATATAGAGCAAACCATTTCAATTTTGACTTTTGTGTAAGTTTTATCATTGCCTTAATTGAAAATACTCCCACAACAAAAGCGGTTAGAAAAGCCATAATTGTTGGAAAAATTTGTATATTCAATGAAACTTTTTCAACTAAAACTTCATAAACTTCCAAAAAAAGCGACAAAATTATGATAGGTATGCTCATCATAAATGAAAATTTCGCAACTTCTTTTTTTTCTGCTCCACACATAAGTCCAGTTGCTATTGTGCTTCCAGAACGAGAGATTCCTGGAAAAACTGCAAATCCTTGTGCAATGCCGATAAAAAATGCTGTTTTTAAATTCAACTCTCCACTCCCCTTTCTTGCAAAAATCGTTTCACTCAACAGCAAAAGTAATGCAGAAATTAAAAAGCAAACAGGCAAAACGCCTCCGCTAAATGATTTCTTTATAATTGGCATAAGCACAAGAGCAATCAAACAAGTAGGAATTGTTGCAACCACAATTGACAAAGTTTCTTTTGAAAAAGGGTGTCTAATCATTTTAAATATGTCCTTATAAAAAACCACAACAATTGAAAGCAAAGTTGCACAATGCAAAAGTATGCTGATAAACAAACTTTCTTCCACGCCAAAAATTTTTGAAAACAACACTAGGTGCCCTGAAGATGAAACCGGCAAAAACTCGGTTATCCCTTGCACAAGACCTAAAAAAAATAAAGCAAAGAAGATTTTCATCTTGTCCTCCTTGCTTTATTATATTTTTTTGTTGATAAAATTATTTTATCATTTTACCGAAAGTGCACTTCGTCTTCGCTTTCTTCTCACTGCAATAAGTACAATGGTTGTAAAGGCAATAACCAAAATTCCCACTAGTCCGCCAATGAGGTAAAGATACCAAAGAGAGGTAATGCTTAAGATAATTTTTCCTTGTGCACCAACAATGCCAAACAATCCTTTAAACGAAATTGTGTCATAGAAGAATGCATTGTAAATTCCGGAAATTTCATAGTTGTTAAAGTTGAAAGTTCCATTAAATTTGCTTGCTTCCGTTCCGATTGGAGTCCAGAATTGCTCTGTCAATTGCAAATCTGTCATAAGCAAATAATACGCTTCGCTGTAAAGATTTCCAAAATTATCTCTTGCACCAGAATTGATTTTCTTCATCATAAATGCCAAATCTTCTGCTGTTTCAATGAGATATGGGTCTTTGGCGGTGCCTTTTCCAACAAGAGCATAGCTGGCAAATTTGTTTTCTTCCCAAAGTTTTCTCTTAAATTTAATTTCAACTTGAACCGTTCCGACAATGTCATTTTCTGCCAAAAATTCTTTTGAAAGGAAAATTTCATTTGCCTCTGTCAAGAAGTTATCTTTGCCTTGGAAATATTTTTCATAGTTTCTTACGATAACTTGTGAAACTTCATACCTAGCGCTAACAACAATTGGAATTGTTACATTTACTTTGTAATCACTTGAAACAAAGTCTGTTATGGCACCATTGTAAGTTGTATAACCCGCCAAATCTACAGAGTTTTGGTCCACAGCAATTTCTGAAATTTGGTCTTTTGCAAAATCACGAGCAATGTAAATTGATAATGCGTCTGCTGTGAAAATAGGCCAAATTTTTACTACCTTTCCCGCATCACTTGGTTTAACTGTCAAAGTGAAGTAGTAAAGTTCTCCGGAATATTCTTTATATTCCACATCTCTTCTGTTCTTCCATGTTGCACCAAAACCATATTCAATTGAAACCGCAAAGGTAAGCACATCACCAACTCTTATCGCACGCTTTCCTGCAGGTGGGTTGTCTTTGTTAATTGTTGGAAGCAGTTTGATGAAGGTTGTTCCACTAAACGCACCAAGTCTGAAATCTACAATGCTGTTGTCTTGAGATTTTGCTTGCATATTTAGAATTTGACCAAATTTGGTTTCATAATCCGTAAAGTCAAGCGTAACCTTCAAACCTTGCAATGTCAACACCAATGAAATTCTCACATCTGTTTGCGTTGTGTAACTTGCATTGTAAGATGTTTGTCCGTTTGCATTGTTTATCCATCTGAAGAATTCATAACCTTCAGCGGCTTTTGCTGTAATTGTGAAACTTTTGCTTGTGTCAACATAAAATTCTTTCAAAAGAATTTTTGCTTGAGTGTCGCTGTTTAACTGTTCAATTACATATCCACCTTCGCCACCAAACACAGAAACATCAACCTTTGCAAAATAAACAATTTGAACTTTACATTCTACAATTCGGTCATATTCATTTGTTGACCAAGGAATGTCGCTAGAGTATGCAATAACATCTGACAACCAAATTCCTTCTGAATTCTTTTGACTGATAACAAATTTATAGAATTTATATCCGCCAATTTCTGGAGCAACAATGTGAATGTATGTGTTAAACGAAACTTCGATATAGTGTGGAGAGGTTGCATAGAACCAAGAATTTGAGAAATCTACACCTTGAACCATATCTTGTGCAGTATAGTTTGTGGAAATTCCTGGAACAAACTCAAATGAAATTCTAGTTTTCAAATATGACCAATAGATAAACAATGAAACTGAAACTTCACCTGTTTGCTCATTGATTTGCGCATTCTCGTGTTTTTCATATTTTGAAGTGAAAGGATTTAAAACATATCCACTTTCTCTCCACCCACTGAGAGAAATTCCTTCTGAATTGATATATCTGACACCTGCACCATTTTCATAGGTGAAATAGCCTTCAAAATTGTGAAGTTCTTTTTCTATATCAACCGCCAATTTATCTCCAGAGAGAACGATTCTTTCATCAAAAACTTCAATGTTTCCTCTTTCATAATTATATCTAGACAAGTCAAGAAGTTCGCCATATCTAACATTCTTAATCGTTGCCAAAATGTTTTGTCCGTCTTGCAAGTGAACCGTGTAAGTTCTAGGTTTAACCGCAATTCTAATTGAGTGGCTTCCAAGATATCCTTCAAGTCTAAATCTCAATCTGCCACAATAACCAGTTTCAACAACAGAAAGTGATTCAAAACTCAATGAATTTTCAATGATTAACTTGCTGTCATCAACAATTTGCAAGTTTCCTGGGTCAATTGTGTAACCGATTCCAATGTATGCAACAACCTCAAAAGTGCTGTCTGTGTAAGCCGAAACAAGAATTTGAGAATATTCCGTTCCAGAGCTCCACACCTTGTGAGAGTTGATGTTGTCTGTCGCATATTTAAATGCTCCTCCTTCAACAATTGTGCCTTCGTCCTCAAAGGCAACAGAAATCGAGTTCAAGTGAGGTCTAAACAATGCCTTAACAGTCATTGGTTCGTCTGCACCAGAGAAGTGCGAAACCTCATAAATGTAATAACCGTCCTTATAAATAATTTGTGTAAACATAACTTTTGCGTTATCGCACTCAAATCTTAAGAACTTATATCCTTCTCTTTCGAGCATAACCTTTATGAAGAACACTTCGCCTGTATATGCCTCAATCGTGAATTTCTTGTTGCTCAAAAGTTTTCCAGAAACAAAACTATCACTGCTGTAATGAACTCTTGTTCCTGCAAGATAACCATATTCGTTTACTTTGTTTTGTGTTTGTCCAACAAGTTCAATGTAACCAACATCAAGGTCTGGTTCACGCACACCGTCAATGTCAATTTCTGTTTGGAAACTTAAACTTGCTTTCAACGCCCTTACAACGACAAAAATGTCAACATTTGCATTGTCCATATTAAGGTCGAGTGTTGAAATTGTTATAAACACTTCTTGCCCAATCTTTTCTTCTGTGTTCAAATATATAAATGTTCCGTTATCATTATAACCAAGACCTCTATAAACATAGCCATTTGGAACCTTGAATTTAATTTCTTTGTTAGAACCGAAATAAAGTTCAAGTGAGTTTATTTCTTTTGTTCCATCAAAATATCTTCCCGTTGTCAACAGTTGATATACTGGTTTAATTAAACTTGGTTCTCCATATTCGTTGTTAAGTGTGTAATAATTATAGGTCTTTAAATTTATGTTAAACTTGAATTTTGAGAAGATTGCATAGACTGTTTCATTTTTTGTAATTTGATAATCAATCGTCTTGTCTGTGCTGAAAATTGTTAAACCATCTTTACTCCAACCTGCAAATGAATATAATTGGTCATTAATGTAGGTCAATTTTACAACAGTGTCAAAGTTTTCTGTCGTTTCTTCTTTGCCGTTTGCAAATGCTTTGTTTGCTGAAATATCAACCAGGTTTTTGTCTTCATCATAAGAAAGTGCAATCATTGTAAGAGTATATTTTGCGTGTTCAATTGAAATCAAAACATCTCCGTCTGTCAATATGCCAGAAATTGTAACCTTATAATATCCGGCATAAGTTCCATCAGTGATGTGTTCTTTTTCAACCGTATATTCTGCAGAAGTCGCATCAGACAACATAAATCCGTGAACAAATTTGATATATGCTTCCATTGTTGAATTTGTCTGAACTTCAAATGGTGCTAAAGTTCCAACATTGCTATATATAAGCCCGCCAACTTCAATGAATTCAACCAAACTTGCATCAGAGAATGAAAGTGTTATGTTGTTTTTGTTCTCTTTTGAAGCAAAAACAATGTGTGTTTCTTTCTTGATTCCTTCAATCACAACAACAAGGACATTATCCTCATAAGAAGTTTTAATTGTCAATTCTGATTTGTTTGAAATTTCAAATTCTTCCAAAATTGAATAACCAACAGAAGGTGTAATTTTAAGTTTTAACTTCTTTTCTGTTCTAACTTCAAATGAACCTTCAACGACGGTTAACTCGTCTTCATCTTCTCCGTCAACTTCAAATGCTTGAACGACAGAAATATTTTCTCCTTCAACAGTTACCACATTTCCTTTTACCAAAATTGGAAGAGAATATTCCAAATCTTGTGCTGGCATTGTAAATGTTATGTCTGCAGTTTTGTCTTCATTGATTACAACTGCAAAGTTTTCATTCCAAGCAGCTGAAATTTCATAACCCTCATAAGCAACAACTGTGAAAGATATTTCTGTTTCAAATTCAACTGCATCTGCAGAATAGTGTTTTCCACCTTCTATGTCAGTCAAAACAAACATATAAGAACAATCAACAATGTCTGCATTTTTAACAATCAATGACAATTTATAACTGTTCTTTGTCCATATTGCAGTCAAAATTTGTGTTTCTGCAGAGGTCAAAATGTCGCTTCCAGTAACCTTCGCACCAGTTTCATTATACCAGCCACCAAAAGTGTAACCAGTTCTAATAGGGTTTTCTTCCCAGCCTTCAGCACTGTCATAACTTGAATTGAATGGAACAACCAATTCTGCAATTTTGCTATCATAACCATAGTTGAGAATGACTCCAACACCAACAGCATCAAAGTTTGGCGTGAGAGTTATTGTAATTTCTTTTTCTGTTGCGGAATCAACAAGGTCAGAAATGTCTGTTGTTTCAAAGTCTTCTGCCAAAACTGTTTGATTTACAGCGTCATCTCCAGACACAGCAATTGACACAACTTCAAAACCAAGTCTTTCAATTGTTGCCAAATTGCTCAAATTTTTGCCGTCAAGAAGGTCATAGTTTGTCTTCCATTCATAAACATTTTCAAAGACATCTCTAATAAAATCAGTTGAATTTATTGCTGCATTTGTGCCTTTCAAATCGAATTTAATGTTTACCGCCTGAATGTCAAACCTTGCATCAATATCATAATTTTGTGTTACGCTTTCAATTTTCAAAACATATTCACCATTTGCTTGCGTAACTGTAATTCCCGGTTCTCTGCCATCTCCATAAAGCAATGTCCCGTCTGCTAAATAGAAACCAAGGAAGTGATAGTGGTCATTTGCTGTTGCTTTTACAACAACTGGGCTTGAATGACCAATGTTGATTGAACCTTTTTTGCTAAGTTCAATGTTGTTTGAATCATCTCCATCATCATTGTCAAGAACAATCTTTCCGTATGTTGAAGAAACCCCATCTTTATCCGTAATGTCAACACTTATTGTGTAAATGTTTGCATCCCAGTTTGCCTTAAATGTAAAGGTAATAGGATTTCCAGACTTGTAGTGATATCCAAACAGATTTCCCGTATCCTCTCCAACAAGAGAATTTAACAACTGAACTGTTGTTTTGTCATTTCCAACCCTCAATGAGAACTTATCTGCTTCATAAGTGTAAGTAATTCCGTATTTTGCTATAGCCGAAGTGAGGAATGTGTATTTTGCAGAGCCTTCTGCAATACCTTCAAATTCCATCGTCCAATAGAGGAATGTATATCCGCTGTAACCCGTAACCGCACTAGGGAAGTTCTTTGTTGAACTCGTTTGTGCTGAAAGTGAGTTTGCTGTCAAATATGCCGTTGACATAAATGGATATGAAAGTTGAGACAATTCCACAAGACCATTTGCGACAACATTTGTCGTTGTCGTTGCTCCACCTGCATTATGGACAAATTCAAGATTGATGACAATTGGATTTATCACACCATAAAGCCAAGACTCTACAACATAGTTGCTTGAATCTACCCCAGAGAGAAGGAAGTCAACCTTAATCGAATGTCCAACATATTCGCTTGTGTAGTTTGCTTGAGAAATCTCAACAGCATCACCAGCCTCAACTCCTTCAATGTCAAACTTCTTTGTGCTATCAGCATTTAGAATGTCAATTCTGTTTGTTCCGTCATAAATTTTTGTAAATACATCATCAAGAGGAATTTCTTTTTCTTGCAAGGTCAATGTTTTTGCATCTACAAAAACCTTTGCTGTAAGCGTTGCACTTGCACCACCATCAACAATGTAAGTTGCAATATCAAAATCATCTGAACTGAATGTAAGATACATATCATATTCGCCAACCTTTAAATGTCCACTTGGAGAGAAATCGCTTCCATTCAACGCATAATTTGCTCGCAATGAAATTTCAAACTCTCTGTTTGCAAAATCATAAGTTGACAAATCCACACTTGTGGAATAAGCATATCTAAGAAGTGAATCTTGATATGTTCCATAAACAAATCTTTGCGTGTCAACTTCCAAAACCAAGTCAGCTCTTGCAATGTAACCAAGAACATCTTTGCCAGTTTCAGTTGCGATTTGCAAGTCATAATTTTCCTTACTTTCGCCAGAAATTTGTGCAACGACCGTATAAGCAATTCCACAATATTTCACAATGTTTCCTGCACCATCTTGCAAAGAAACATCAAGTTTAAGTGTGTCAGATTCCGCAATATTTGTCAAAATTTCACTTGCATTTTGATAGTTGAACACCGCGTCTTTATTGTCAAATGTTTTTGTTACATAGAACTTGTTTTCATCTGCTTGGTCTTGAAGCAGTTTTGAACTGTCAAAATAAATTGGTCTTTTTGTAATGTTTAATGTATATGCAAACAAAGAATTTCTTCTTCCCATTCTAACTTCAAATTCATTTGAAGTTGTTGAGTTTGCATAAATTTGATAACTTCCAACATCTCTGGCAGAAATGCTCAAGAACTTCAAAGTTGATGTAAAGTTTGTAACTTCAACATTAACCTTATAATAGTATGTTGTTTGATTGTCATACCTATAGAAGTTCAAGTCAAATTCTTGTCTTAAAGTTGAAATTGTAGCATTTGAGATTACAAGTTTATATTGTCCTTCAACCAGTTCCACAGTCAATGTGTCATAAGTTACGCCATCATAAACCATTGAAATTGAATCTCCGCCATTTTCTTTTACTTCTGTTTCCGCACTTGCCAAAACATAGAGAATTTGACTGAATTTCGTTACTTCAAAATAGCCTTCGCTTTCATCAGAAACTGTTAACAAATAGTTGTCATCTTCAGTTGAACCAGAAATAACTCTGTAACAACCAACCTCTGCCCCAGCTTCTCTGACAAAATCAATTGCTACGCTTTCAAAAAGTGGAGAAAGGAATGTTTGTTTAAATGTAACTTGAGATGCCTCAAGAGAACCAACCTCGACCTTATAACCGCCTTTTTGTGTCAATTCAAGATTCCATTCAAATGGCGCAACCGTAATTTGAACAGGAGCCAATGAAATTGTATAGTTTTCAGAAATTGCACTGTCAAGTTTGACATTATAAGTCCCAACTTCCAAATAGCCAGCACCACTGAATGTTGCACCTTCCAAACTTAATTGAATATCATATTCAATTGGTGCGACAGTTCCGTTTGCGTCTTTAACTTTAAATTGAACGGCATCAGCAACGCCAAATTCGCCATAAACATAGTTTGTTTTTAACACTTCAATGCTTGCCGACACTCCACCAATCGTTCCAACCGTTTCTTTTGAAGAAAGTTCATAGTTATCTCTATTTTCTCCTTGCAAATAGAGTGTAACTGGAACATTTGTTCCAACATCAACACTTGCAAATTGAGCAACAATTGAAACATTGTTCGCTGCAACCTTTTCGTTAAAATCATTAATCACATAACTTGACGAACCATCATAAGGTTTTTCAATTGTAAATTGGTCAATGTCGATTTGCCTTTTGTTTATGACAAACTCAAGTTCATCAAGAAGCAACACACTTACAAAACTTGAAGATGTTGCCACAACAGAAAGCCTGTATGAACCACTGTTTTTGAATGTCGTAGTTGCAACACCACTTACAAAAGCAATGCTCTCCATTTCAAATTCTTGAGAAAGTTCTGTCAAATTTCCTTCATCGTCTTTCAAATAGTAAGACAATGAACTTTGCTCTAAGAAACCCCCATCAGTTTCAACCCTGATTGTATCCTTGTTCGCAGAAATAGTGTAATTATCTCCATTGTAAGTTTGAGTAAGAATATCAAGATTGTCAACCTTAACATAAACAGAGCCTTCAGACGCCGCAACAAAAAGTCCGTTGTTTTCTGTTGCCAAACTTACAATGATACTGTTGTTTGCAAAGAATGTTTCTTGAAGTGAAAGGTCATAGAATGTGTTTGCCGAACCATATTGTCCAGCTTCAATTCCAACCGGAACGAACTTGAGGACGACCTCATCTCCAGTTGTTGCAATTGAAAGATTTTCATTGTAGGTTGCCTTCACTTGGTCAAAAATGCTAATTCTAATATGCCCTTCCTCAATTGTTTTTTCATAAGTCAATGCTGTTACATCAAATGTTGGAAGAACAAGAGTCATATCAAAATCTTGGAAAGTTGCACTTGCCTCAATTTGATAATCTTCACCCTTATAGACAAATCCATTTGCATTTGTTTGAACTGTTTCATCAAGTTTATATGTCAAAGTGTAATAACCCGAAACAAGCAAATCAGAAACATCTTTACCGCTTTCATCTTCGATGACAAAAGGTTTAATAAGGTCAGCAAGTTTGTTTACAGAAACTTCTCCATATACATAAGAATTCTTTGTCAAAGAAAGTGTCATTGTTGCCTTAAGTTTTGAAATTTTTGCGGATTTTGAAGTTGAAGACAGCACATAGTTTGTTAACACTCCGCCTTCGCCTTCATACCCCACCGACAATCTAACTGGAACATTTGTTCCTGCGTGAGCTGATGTATATTCTGCTTTTACATAAACCCCGCTATACCCTGCAAGACTTTCAAGTTGTGTTCCATCTTGCATAAAATAGCCAATCGTCTTTCCGTCATAGTCTTTGTCTAAATTTAACTCATCTACATCTATTGTGATTGGTTTAATTCTAAACTCAAACCCTTCTTTCATTTCAACAGCAGAATAATATTCCTTCAATGCAACACTTGCTTGGAACGCATAAGAATAGGTTCCACAGTTTCTTGCATTGCTTAATAACTCAGAAGAATACCAAGAAACCGTAAGTTCAGTAAGAGCATTCTTAAGTTGTGTGTCAACTGCTGCAAACTCAACATATTCATCTTGCAAATCGTCATAAAGTTGAAGTTCAAACTCTTTAACAACGACCGCACCGTTTTTGATTTGAAGTTTAAAGTCTTCCGTCAAGTTCAATGTATAACCCGCTTCCTCAAAATCAACTTCCGTGATTGCTGGATTTTTCGCTGTGTCATAAGACAAAATCAATCTTCCGCCTGCTGTAATGGTGAATGTTCCAACTCTTGTAGAGTTTCCAGCTTCAGTAAGCACTCCATTCTCATAAAGAACAACCCCATTATGAGTAAAGATAAAGTTTTCTTTCACATCAGCAACAACATCTGCAAAATATAATGCATATTCTCCAACAGCTTCGCCCGCTTCACGAGAGAATCTAACTGCAAAATTTTGAGATGCACAAGTTACATAACTTTTCAATTCAGGGTCAGGAGAATTGAAAACTTTTTCAAGTGCAAATTCATAAGTGTTAAGTTCAATTGTCGTTGGCGAAATAGTCATAACAAATTCTTTGTCAGAATCTTGCACAGTTTCAGCAAATTCATAAACATCATCATCAACGCAAAGAACAATTCTATATGTTCCAGCATCTTTCATTGTTGTAGTTTCAGTTCCGTTGAAATAAACCTTATAGAAAATTGAACCAGTTGTAACATAATAAAGTTGTTGCACAGATGCCGCATTAGAATAGTCTATTTTTTCGTTGTCATAAATATAGTAAGTAATTTTCATACTCCAACTATCTATTTGGTCTCTGCCATTATATTCTCTTTCTGTGCTTTCACCTGTTGTTGGTGCTTCGACTTCAGAAATTAAATATCTCATAAATTTCAACGAGAAGTCAACGCTTGCGGTTGAGGACTTCTTTGTTTTGTCAACCAAACTGTCAACAAACTCAGATTTGACTGTTGCCTCAATTTCAAGACGATAATCGCCATCGTCTGACGCTTCTCCCCTTGATGCCAAAGTCAATGTTTCACTAGACTCAAATTTTACCTTTTTATACGAGCCATCTTCCGCCTTTTTCAGCCAAGTGTATGCATAGGTGTAAATGTCTGTGTTTTTGTTTAAGAATGAAACAATTTCCCCAACTGAAAGACCTGTAAAGGTATGAACTGAATATTTCAATGCTTCAGGACCAACTATACGAACTAATTTGATGTCTTCAACTTCCCAATAGGCTCTCAAAACAACTGTCGCAAAGATATCTCCAACTTCACTAATTCCTGTGTAAACTTGCCCAGAGCCAAGGTCTTCGCCTTCAAAAATGTCGGCAATGTCTTTAATTCCAAACTTGGTTACTGCTCTAAGGTCGCTTAAAACAAAACCTTTAACCGATGGATAGATAATGTCATTTTGTGTTGAAGAACCAAGTTTCAACAAACTTGTTTCAACAGATTCTGGTTTATACAACTTTTTGTCAATGTTATAGTCATATTGCACCAAAACCAAATCGGTGTATGTTGCATAATAACTTGCTGTGGTAAGAGTTTCTTCATTAAAGTCAATATCTTCTTTCTTTATAATCAAATTGCTATCAACAACATCTGCCTGTTCATCAATGCTATAAATTTCAACATCTGACCATTGATAGAGTCTTACAAAACCATCATCACCAATAACTTGCATTGAAGTTGCAATTTCAATTTCTTTGACAGCAGCGCTCATCAAAAATTCGAGAGCATTCGTCCCATTGTTCTTAATTTCCCCAATAAGCAAGCCATCAATTGACACAACTCCGTTTTTAATTAATTTGCTTCCATCTGGAGCAGTGTCTGACTGCCTAATTGTTCCTGAAACACCTTCATTTTCATAAGAAATTGAAACAATGTTGAGAAGGTCTGATGCCAAATCACTTGAAACCAGTTCGTTTTCAAACCCCCCTGGTTTCTTGGTGAAATAGTTTGCATAAACCTTCAATGCCGCAACACCATCAATTGAAAGAATTGTATAAACTTCATCTTCTGCAAGGACAAGTTTGAACTGTTCTGTCAACAATGAATATTGATAACCTTCTCCGACTTTTTGCTTAAGTGCCACTTCAACTTCATCAAAATACAATCCGTTTTCATTGTCAACAAAATTAAAATTTGTCGAGTTTGTATTATTTCCAGCATTGGAAGTGTAAAGTTTTGCATTAATTGCAAACAATTGGTCATTCTTTTCGCAATCTTGCAAATAGAATGTTTTTCCAAAAAGTTCAATTGAAGTCGAATCTTCATACCACTTAACTTCTTGAACATTAGAGTTGAAGTATGCCGACATTGATTCCGCCCCGTTTTCAACTTCAATAATTTGAGGAAACATATATGTCTGCTGTGGAAGCAACAAATAAGGTTTTTCTTCCTCGTCAACAAGATATTCGTAATTGCCAAGAGCATTTGTTGAACTTGTTAAATAGATTCTCGTTTCATAAGATTTCAATGGCATAAAATATTTTGCCAAATCAACAATCTTAACTGAATGTGCAGAAGCCTCAGTTGCAATAAGTGCATTGTCAACCGTTGGTGAATTCACATTTGCCGAAACCTTATAGAAAGACGACAAATCAATTTTTGCCTCATCTTTTGTTACATCATAATATGTAAAAAGAGTTGTTTTTTCAATGATTTCTTCATATTCTTCTTCATTTTCAGAAACATAAGTCGTAAAATCTGAATATGTCCATTTTTTATAAGTTAAATGTTCTTCTCCAACATTTGTATGACTTAAGAGATAATATTTTGTCATAATGAAGTTGTAAACTTCCAAATTAGACAATGCATTAGAAAGATTTTCGCTTTCTTTAATAATCTCAACTGCATCAGAAATTGCTGGTGCGGCGCTAACTTTGTCTTGCACCTCTTTTTTGATGTAAGGTTTCATAATTCTTTGCAAGTTAGACAACCTTGCAATGTCATCAACAAATGCAGTCAACTGTGCTTTGTTTATTTTTAAATTAAATGTAAATGTCTTTGCCCACAGTTGCCCCAAATTGAAATATGTTGCCTCATCTGTGAGGGACAATCCTAAAACAACCTGATATGTTCCAGCATTGCGAACCTCAAAACTGAAGCCTTTGCCATCTGCAATTGTTGCATCTGATGAACTTAACAACCATTCAAATTTTGCTGTTTCAATTTCACTAAGAGCCAAAGACATATCAGTTTCGTTAGCGGTAATGTTAATTCCATTTTTGCTTGCAATGTTCTCACTTGCAAATTTTGTTGCCAAATAGAGGGTATGTGCTGTTGCATTATAGGTTTGTTCGCCAAAATCAGTGCTGTTTAAATCAAGTTCAACTGAGTCTGAGATATAAGTCCACTTTGCATAAAGTTTCAACACCGGCGTTGCAGAAATGTTGCAAGTTAAAACATCTAAATTAAAAATCGTTTCACCAACAATTTTCTGCTCATTGGTTTCATTAAAAGCATAGAAACCAACAAACTCAAATCCCTTTCTTGTTGGCGTAAGGTCATCAATTCTAACATCATTATCTTCTTCATCTCTAAGTTGATTGAAGTTAAAACCATAAGTCATATAATATGTAAGAACTTTACCTTTTCTATCCGCTTCCAAAATCGTTTCTCCATTGATTTTTTCTGCATTGTTAAGATAAATATGCAACACATAGTCAGTGATTTCTTCCCAAGTTGCAAAGACTTCAACATCACCCGCAAAAACAAATCTTCCGTTTGCATCAAACAATGCATTTGAAACCTTTCTTACGCCGCGTTTGTCAAAAACATCAACCAAGTCATATTGCCAACTTGCCAAGCCATAACCAATTCTCATAAGCCTGCTTGAATCAGGGACAACATATTCTTCGCCACTAGCACCAACGGTAATGTTTGGAGCAGGAGATTCTCCAAGCACAGAATCATAAACAATGCTAATTGAGAAAGTATCTTTAATATATTGCCCCAAGAACTCTCCACCATTTGCATTGAATGTTATTGTGTAAGTGTTTGGAGTCCACAATCTATACAAATGCAAATCAACAGAAGTTTCCTCGCTTTCTTGAGATTCCGTTTCAAAGAAGTTGTAATCCAAATAGAGATTTGAACCGTTTAATGTTTTTTCTCCATTTGTCCAGAAATCATTATATGGCAATTCATAGCCTTTTCTTGTTGCATAAACTTCTTCTGGATTAAAGATTTTTGCCGTTCCATCAATCAAACCAGAGAAAGTGTCATTAAGATAAATTGAGTTTAATGAAAATTGACTTGAAAGTTTTACAACCGCATTTGTTGTTTCTGTGCCATCTTTATCAAAAACTTGTCCATTAAGTCCGTCGCCATAAACATTGCCAATACCTGTTCCAGAGTGGAGATAGATATTTGCGAATTTTTGTCTAAACACTGGTTGCAAATAATAAGCACTTAAAACTCCAATTTCAGCGTTTGTTTCAAGAAGCGTTTTCATAACATCATAGAGGTCAATGTTGTCAGTAAACTTGCTTGCAGAAAGGACTTCAACCAAAGCACCTTCAACCTCAACTTGTCGGCCTTCACCGTCAAACAATCTGTATCCTGCAAGGTAGAACGAAGCACTATTTCCTTTCGCACTCTTAATCATTTTCAAGTCATCAAGCAAACTGTCCGTTTCTGTTAAAGTCGAATAATCAAAATCAACTCTGCCCTCAACTGCAATTTTATTATCCTTTCCCGCAAGAGTTACATTGTCGCCAACAAGCAAACTTGAAGCCGTATAAAGAATGTTAGTTCCAATTTCACCGTTCCAGTCAAGAACATAAATCGAACTATCCATTTGAATCGACAAACTCTTTCTTTGATAAACCGCATAAAGAGTTATCCTGTATCTTTCATTTTCTTCACTTTGCCCTGTTACGGTGTATCTGTCAATAAAATCAAATTGTTGTCTTTGTCCAGCATCTCTAAACACATCAGTTGTAAAACCAGAATAATTATAACCTTCAACATACCAATCATAGAATTCATAACCATAGTTATCACCAAGTTGAGTGTTAATAACAATTTCATCTTCAAATTTGATTGTTGAACTTTTGCTAACATAACCCGCACCATTTACTGTAACTGTTGCTGTAACCTTTGAATTTTCTTCAACAAACTTGTTTTTGTTTGCAGACGAAACAAACTCATCAATTTTTCCATATTGGACAAATTTTGTTGAATAGTCAATGTTATAGAAAATGTCTGTGCAACAAAGTGAAATCGTATAATAACCCGGCAACATCTTTTTCAAGTCGTTTTCTGCAAGAGTGATTGTATAAGTGTCTCGCTTAACCCCAACCGTCAATGCCTCATTTTGCGCTGGAGTGATTACGCTTGTGCTTGTAAAGAACGAACCGCTTTCAATGTTGTTTGTTAAATCTTCAACAACATTAGGGTCATTTGATTCAATGTGATTTACCTTAATTCTAATGTTGAAATCCGCTTTAGGTGCCCAAACAAGTTTTGTGTCATACTTAAATTTATAATAGTCTGACGCTTTAATCTCAAAAGAGAAGCCAGTTGTCAATGTAGTGTCTATGTCATAAGTGTTACCATTTACAAATGAAAGTTTTGGCAATTTTTTAACTGGAATTCCATAGATGTCGTTACCATCTTTATCAACAAGTTTGAGTGCAAAAACAATTGTTGTATATTCACTTTGAATAAAAATCTCTGGATTTTCAGTACCTGTTGTTGGCAAGGAGTCGAAGTTTGTAAGTGCAATAAACTTCATAATTCCTTTCGTGTCAGGAGTAATTCCATTTGCATCAGGATTGTTTCCACTAAGGTTGAAATATTCAAACTCTCCATTCAAAGAACTGCTAACTGGTTTGACATTTTTAAACTTCAATTGTGAAACATCTTGTGTTGCAAAAATTGTGGCAAATGTAGAATTTGTGTAAGCATAAACCCTTGCCTGACCACTACTCAAAGTTCCCATTGTGTCATAAGCCACAAGGTGTGCAATTTTGTTCCAACTCGAATCTGTTTGATAGAGTGTAACAACATAAGTATCCACATCTTGTTCATAAACGAAATATAAATCTGATTTGCTGTTATAGTGATAAACAACCCTCACTTGATTTCCATTAACCAAATATTCCGAAGTGTTAAGTTCAACTGTCGCGTTCATCTTGTCCTGCACAATTGAAGATGAAATCATTGCATTGTTATAAAAATCATATCCCACATAAATTTTGTTTGATTTTGCTTCATCAACCGCCGTTTGTCTTAAAATGAAATCCCCATTCAAAGCAGACAAACTCATTGGTTCAATTCCATTTCTCATTACATAAACATCATCAAAATCGTCAAGCATTGGTGCAAGTCCAAAGTAAATCCCAGGGCCAACCGTCGTTGGAACAGAGTTAAACTCTCTTGCAAGTCTGATTCGCAATTCAAAATCACCAACCAAGTGAACAAATTTATTTTTGCTAAGTGCTTTTCTGTCCGCTTTGTCTTCTTCAATCATTGTCGCATCAAAAATGTAAGAACCAAAGTTGAAGTCAGCCTCATTTTCCAGACAAACAAATTCCACAGATTCTGTTTCAGAAAAACAATAGCCCGTCTTCAAAACATAATCCACTTGCAAATAGTCGCCCGCTTTAACACTGAAAGAGGTGTCAAATTCAAATTCAGCATAGGCAACAGAATCATCTTGAGAAATTGTCAGATTTTCATAGTTTCTAACAATTGTCTTTTGAAGAACATTTTCACGATAATATTTCAAAGAAACCGATTCAATCGCATCTTCAAATTTAAAATCTTTTGCAAATTGCTCTTCAGTTTTTTGAAGTTTAATTTTATAACTATATTGCTTTTCAGTGTCGTCCCAATCTGCATATAAAACCTTGTTTTTATTTGCAAACTCTCCAGCACTGATTGGTTTTGAGAAAACCCCGTTGCTATATTCATAATAAATTCCCGCAACCTCGAAGTTTCCATCTCTCAAATAAATCATTTCTCCATCAAGATATCTAGGGGTTCTGAAAATATCTGGATTTTCGCCAATAAATGAGTCATATTCATAATAGTAAGTTACATAAACACGGTTTGCCCCATCAAGTTGCCACAAAGAATTTCCTGAATATGCCTGATATTCCGTTTCAAACTTGTCAAATTCATATTCGTTGTAAATAACTTTAATTTGAATGTAATCATCAAGACTTCCGCTTCCTTCAATGTAAACAGCATTGATTCCTTTTAGAATGTCTTTAGAAAAATCTATTGTTTCCCCAACCAAGTCTTGCACCGCATTGTTATAACGATAACAAAGCAATCTCGAACCTCTTTTTATGATAACATCAGTTTCACCATAATAATCAGATGTTTTTGGAAGCCAAGAAATCGTGATGTCGCTAGAAACTCCAATGCTTTCATTTTTTGCAAACGAAGTGTCAATAACTCTTGAAGAAGAAGTTTGAGGAAGCGTTATGCTCTTTGTTGATTGAAGCATAAGCAAATGATATTCACCTTTATAAATATCACCACCATCATCATAAACAGCCCCACCATTCGTGTTCAAAGTGATGTCATATCCATAAACAACATTTGAAACCTTTCCCGTTTCAAAATCAACAACAGTTGAATTTTCTACCCCGCCATTAGCATTGGCATTGAGTTTTCCATAAAAAACATAAAGAGGCTTCGCAGAATTTACCATTCCGCCAATAGCAGAAATTTGGTCATCTTCATCTCTACAGTTGATGATATATGTATTTTCTCCAACAGTCCCAACCAAAGCTCCCGTTCTGTTGTAAGCAGTTGCAGAATTAATCAAATACATTTGCCCTACCACCAGGTTTTTAATCACTGCGTTTTTAGTAATGCCAAACAATCCGTGATAATTGAATTTTTCAAGCAACGAACAAGTAATTCCCCCAATCGTAAATCCATTGCCATCAAAAACTCCTTCAAAAGGATTTGCCTCACTATCACCAATTGGTTTCCAAGTTCTTCCTGTCAAATCAATGTCGTTTTGAAGTGAATAATATTTTCCCGCCATTGATGATGAATAGTTGAATGACAACCAACCAAGGTCCCCTGCAGTTCTAATCAAATAAGGATTGTCAACGGTTCCACTTCCTTCAAGTGAATCAGAATAACTATAATCTACACCATTGTCGGCATTTGCATTGTTAAATGCGTTCTTGAGATATGGAAAAGAACCATTCAAACTTGCACTGATTGCCCAGACATTATCAAAATCCCACACCCCAAAAGCAGAGATATATTTGTTATGTGCATAAAGTCCTCTGCTTTGAGCCATTGTTCTAAATTTATAAACCGATTCATAAGTCGATGTTGGCGACTCTGTGTAAAGCGATGCCCCACGGTCATAAAAAACTTTTCCTTGAACACTTCCGCTTGGTGCCAAGTTGTAAAGGTGGCTCTTATAGATGTATGAAGACTCATATTCTTGCACAGCACTAGTTGCCCCTTCAACACTTCCAAGAGCATAAACATCTGCAAATGTTGTCCTTGCACCATTCACATAACCAACAAGTCCACCAGCATACAAAACTTCCTCATCGCCAAAGGAAATATTTCCAGCATTGTAAGAAGTCGTAATCGTTGTCGCCCTTGTTGTTGAAGCACCTTCAATCATTGTAAACGCAGATTCTCCAATCAGCCCTCCAACAAAAGCAGTGTCTGCCTCTGCGACTAAATTTGCAATGCTATAACAATTTCTAATCGCCCCGCCATTTGAAGCTCCAACAAGCCCCCCCAAATGAATTCGAGAAACAGTTGAGGTCACATTCATTTCATTTGCAATTACTGCACATTCTTCAAATGATGTTCCACCATAAGAAGCACCGGCAATTCCACCCACAAAATTGTCATACCCATTTGAAAAATCAATTTCAACATTTGACAAAAGTCTTCTAAGCGTTGTGTTATCTGCAGTTCCAACAACCCCGCCAATACCAACAGCGTCAACCCCAGAACCAGAACCACTCAAGGAAATTTTGCCCTCAACAGAACAATCTTCAATTGATGCATTTTTAACATTACCAGCAAGAACGCCAGTTGAATGAATAGTTCCAGAAGAAGCCGTATAATTTATGTCGCACCCTCTAATGTGCAAATCAACAACCCTTCCACCAGAAACTTTTCCAAAGAAACCATTGTCTTTGCTTTTGTTAGACGAAATTGACAAATTATAAATGCAATGTCCTTGTCCATAAAAATTTCCATTAAACGAAACCGAGTTCATTGCAATAGGAGACCAATCATAACCATTCAAATTTATGTCCGTTTCAAGATAAACATTTTTGCCCGAAAAAGAAGCAGCCCCATTTGCCCTGTTTGTCATTTGAGCAAAATAAGACAACCCCTTCGCACTTCGAATGTAGAAATTTGAATCTGAAGCAATGTCGCCATAAAAATCTTTGTTCGTTACACTTGTCGCATAAGTTCCGTCCCAGACACTCGCATCAACGCTTTGCGCATAGGCGACCTTATCTTGAGACACCTTTATGCTTGGCAGGAAAGAAACCACACCAAACACAAAAGCAATCAATCCGAACAAAAATGTTTTTTTCTTCATAATTTTTCTCCTAAATTTAATACATTAAATTTCAATAATATTATACAAAAAAAATTATCCAATAATCAAGAGAAATCTCAAAATTAAATTATATAATTTAATATATATATTTTTTCGATTTTTACGCATAGAGAGGCATTTTTGTCTTTATTAATTTTGCAGAAAAAGCAACCACAATTAAATTAAACAAATTATTCAATAAAAAATAATTTAAAATTGCAAAAAACATAAAAAATTAATGAAAAAATGCATATTTTTTCAAAAAAATATGCATTTTTTGTTCATTTTTAAAATCTTTCATTTTTTTAATTTGCCATTATACCAAATCAGAAAGTCTTTCAAGAGTTTCTTTTTCACCAAGCAAAGTCATAATTTCATACAAATCTGGAGAATTTTTATGACCCGTAATGGCAATTCTGATAAATTCGCAAACTTTTGCGACATTTCCTTTAAACTTTTCAGGGTTTGCTTTGAATTCTTTATTGTCTGTTGCATAACCAAGTTCTGCAGACATTTTCTTAATATTCTCAAACCAAACATCTTTTGACGCCAAATTTAACCATTTTTTGTAGTTTTTTAACACTTCTTCAAAGTTTTTTCTTTCATTTTCATCAATTTCAAAACTTTTTGGTTTTCCAAACATATAGTCAAATAAGTCAAAAACCATACTCCATTTATAAATATCTTTTCGTGGTTTTGGTTTTTCTCTGTCAATGTTGAAAACTTTTGTAATATATTCTTTGTCCTTTTCAACATAGTCTAAATTTTCCAAAGAATTTTCTCTTGCCCATTTCACAAATTCTGCATAACATTCTTCTGCCGAATATCTTGAAATGATTTCTTTTGAAACATCATTAAGTTTAACAATGTCAAACACTGGAGTGTTTGCTGTAATGTTAAATCCATCAAACTCAAATTCATTTATGTCTGCCGTTGGATTGTTTTTTCTCCAAATTTCAAAGTTTGAGTTGATTAAATTCATCAAATATTCAACAACCGCCCTTTTGTCATAACCTTCTCTTTCAAAAAATCTCATATCCGCTTCAGGATGCTTTCTTTTTGAAATTTTGTTTTTATTTCCACTCTCATTCAATTTATAAATCAATGGAGAGTGAATATATTTTGGTTCTGGCAAATTTAATGCTGTAAAGATTTCGTGATGCAACGGATAAGAGGGCAACCATTCTTCCCCACGAACAACAACCGTTGTCCCCATCAAGCTGTCATCAATAGGGTGAGCAAAATGATATGTTGGAAGTCCGTCAGCCTTAAGCAAAATTGCATCTGAAGAATTTTCTTGAATTTCAACACTACCTTTTGCTCCGTCAACAAACGAAATCTTTCCAGTTCCATCTCCATTAGACTTCAAACGAACAGCAAATTGTTTTCCATTTTTCAAATTTTCTTCAATTTGCTCCATTGTCAAATTTCTGCAAGGATCTTTCTCTTCATTAATTCCAACAGAAAATTTCTTTTCTCTTTTTTCTTTAACATCATCAAGACCTTCAGTTTTTCTGCAAAAACAAGGAAAAGCCTTCCCTTCAGAAACAAGTTTCTTTGCATAAGCCTTATAAATTTCAACCCTTTCACTTTGATAATAAGGCCCATATTCACCTACAGTTACACCACCTTTGAGTTGATATTCATCTGGCATAAGACCATAGTCATTCAAAATGCCCATAATGACCGCAGCAGCACCTGCAACCTCACGCTTTTTGTCAGTGTCTTCAATTATCAAATAGAAAACCCCGCCACTTCTTTTTGCGATGTTATAGTCAATTAATGCTTGAAAGAATCCTCCTAGATGCATCCAACCCGTTGGGCTTGGAGAGAATCTTGTAACATAAGCACCCTCTGGCAAATCTCGCTTTGAATATTTCTTCTCAATTTCTTCAACCGTCAATTTGTTGTCTGGAAATAACATTTCCGCCAATCTTTTATAATCCATTTCTAACCTCTAATAAAGAACCCTTTCAACTTCAGCAATAAAATTTCCTGTTGAAATATCGAAAAATTGTTCCATTTTTTGCAAATTTACTTCAGCCAATGCATTTTTCTTTTTATAACTTTCCAAATCATTGTTGTGTGTTGTTTGATTTGCAAGTTCAGCAAAATCAAATCCGTCCATCGCCCTGTCAAACATTTCTTTTTCCTCAAAGAATTCTTTTACAATGGTAATAAAATTGTAAATTGCAGAAGCATCTAATGCTTGCGTTGGGGTTGTTGTATGAACAAAACAATCTTTAAAATCATCAAATGAGTCTTCAGACATATCCATCAATGCATCAATTCTTGATTTTGTTGGAGTTTGTGTTGTTGCACCCCAATATATTTGATTTTCAATTTTATTAATCATAAAATCACTGTAAATTGACAACATTTTAATTGCAATATAATTTTTTAATGTGTTTGTGTTTCCAGAAGTTGCACCTTCTTCCAAAAGCACATCAAAAATTTCAATCGCATCAATAACATCAGCAATTCTCGATGCAATTTCAATGTTTGCATCAAGAAGTTCGCCATAAACTCTTTTAAATCTTCTTAAATATGCAAGAGAAGTGTTATCATTGAACGAACCTGTAAATGTTGCAAATCTTTCAGCAATTTCATTTCTTTCTTGAACGAATTCTTCAAGAACATCAAAATATTTTTCCATACTTATATTGATAGCTTTTAAACTTTTTACAACTTTTTTCGTGTTATTTGTGCTTTTTGCAAGGTTTAAAACATAATTTTTGTTATCCATAATATATTTGTCTGAAATCGCAAGAATAACATTATATTTTGTTTCAAGTTCCAAGTATCCACATTTTGATGAACTTCCACTTTGCTCGCCATTGATTTGAGAATCAATATGCGTGCCATAAGTAACAAGAACTTTTGTTGAAATTCCCTCCAAATTTCCTGACAAGAAAATCGTGTTGTGGTCTTGATAATATTTTTCCATTGTTTGATAGTTTGTTTCAATATCTGCCAAAGAGCCACCATCGCAGGCCATAAGTGTAATTGGAGAAATCAAACAAAAACACGCTAGCAATATAAATGCAAAAATCTTTTTAAGTTTCATATTTTTCTCCTCCTCTTAACCCAAGTTTCCTGCAAGGAATCTATTGAAAAGCACCATATCTGATTTCCAACTGTTCTTAATGTTTGACACTGTAAGTTGATAATTTGATTTATAACAATAATCCAAAATCAATTCTTCTCCACTTGCCGTGTAATATACATTTGTAAATGAACTCATTCTTTGTGCAATTGTTGCAACTTGATCAAGTCCAGCAATCAATTCTTCAGAAAATTCATTTGACGCATCAAATACAATTTCTGTCAAACCATTATTCATAAATTGAGAATTAACACATGCCTCATAAACCTCTGTCAAAAGAGTCAATGCTTCGGCAGTCTTTGTTGTAAGAGAAACCAAATCATCTCTTACCCCTGCCCAAGTTTCAGCCTTCCAATAATCACTTCCAGATGTTAAATCTCTGTGTTGAACAATATATTCTTCTGCCTTGTCTGCAAGATTTTGACATTCAGACAAAAGGTTTTCAATTTTTTTCTTGTTCTTCTTATACTCATCTTTAAAAACCGTAAATGGCAACTGTCTGTTAAAGAAGTTTGCCTGAACAACATAGGCTTGATATGCATAACGAACATTTTTCGCTTCGTTTCTTTGTTGTGAAGTTGTCAAAACTTGTTCAACTTCAAGCAAATATTTTTGAATGTCTTTATACTCGCAATCGTTCTTTTCTTGATAATCATCAGTTGACAAATATCCTCTTTCAATGTAGCTATTTAAACTGAGTGCCAATTTTTGCGTTGAAGGCGTTTTAAACAAATTGATAAACACAACAGCAAGCACAGCAGCAACAACTACCAATATGAAAACCCAAAAATAGACTTTTCTTTTCATAATTTTCTCCTTTAGCTCTCAACCTGAACTTTTTCGTCGTGATTGAGATAAGTTGTATATTCTCCAACCCATTTAAGTTTAATTTCCGCAGTTCTACCACTTCTGTTTTTTGCAACCAACAAATAAACCGTTCCGGGTTCGTCAGTAAGTGTTGCGTCAGAATATTTTTCTGGGTTGTAAAGAAACATAACAATGTCAGCATCTTGTTCGATAGAACCAGAATCTCTAAGGTCTGAAAGCATTGGTTTGTGGTCATCACGCTTTTCAACCGCACGGGAAAGCTGTGAAAGCAACAAAATAGGAACCTTAAGTTCTTTCGCCGCAACCTTGAGTTGTCTTGTAAAATCTCCAACTTCTTGGTTTCTGTCTCCCTCTCTGCCTTTTTTGTTTGAAGACATAAGTTGAAGATAGTCAATCAAAACCAAATCAAGCCCTTCTGTCATTTTCAATTTTCTGCACTTTGTTAAAATTTCCAAAGGTGTTACCATTGAACTGTCGTCAACATAAACACTGCTTTGTGCAAGTTTTTTCTCTGCCGTCCACACCCTTTTCCATTCGTCAGAATCAAGACTTCCTTTCAAAATGTGTCCAAGGTTTACTCTTGCAAGTGAAGAAAGCGCCCTCTTCATAAGTTCTTCTCTTGACATTTCAAGGTTGAAAATTGCAACCTTTTTGCCTTCATTTACCGCAGCATTGATAGCAATGTTCATTGCAAAAGATGTTTTACCAACACCAGGTCGAGCAGCAATCAAGTTCAATGCACCTTTTTGAAGCCCGTTTGTCAAATCGTCATATTCCCTAAATCCTGTTGGAATCCCTGCAATTTTTCCATTGTTCTCTGCAAGTTCAGAAATTTCTTTAAGAACTCTTGTCAAAGTTCCACCAGGCTTTCCAACAAGCTCAAGTTCAGAAGAAGAATCCTGTTGCGAAAGGTCAAAAATTTTCTTTTCAGCAGTCTGCATTGCAGATTCACCATCTTGGCTGTCAAAAGTTTCTTTGATAATGTTTTGCGCTTCCAAAATCAATCTTCTGCGAACCGCATTGTTTTTAACAATGTCCTTATAGTGTTGATAATTCGCTGCTGATGGCACAACATTGGTCAAATAGGTTATATATTCAATTCCGCCAACAGTTTCAAGTTGCTTTTCCACTTCCAATTGGTTTGTCAATGTAACAAAATCAACAGGAATGCTTTTTTTGAAAATGTTTTGCATACTTGTGAAAATCTTTTTGTGAGACTCTGCATAAAAGTCCGTTATTTGCAATTTGTCAAAAATTTCAAGTTGAGCTTCACTGTCAAGAAGCACACAACCCAAAAGTGCTTGTTCTGCCTCCAAACTGCTTGGCAAAATTTTGTAATCCGCCATAGATTTCCTCCTTTAGTCTGAAAATGGGTCTTTCTTTTTGCTGATTCGTTCTTCTTTTTTGCGGTCAAGTTTTTGCAAAACCCAGCTATAAAGAAAAAACAAAACAAACAGCATAACCACCAAAACAATTATGTTTTGCCACATTTCCAAAATTGGCACAAGAAAAATGCTTACAATTAGGATTGGCAAAAAAACAATGAGCAAAAACAAACCCAATCTTTTTATGTTTTTTTTCAATTGTTGCTTTTCAGTAGTTTTCATATTTTCCCTTGGTCTAAGTATAACAACATTTTATAAACTTGTCAATTGTTAAAGTTTTAAAAAAAGAAAAAAGAGGGACAAATTTGTCCTCTCATTTCAATTAAATTTCGCCTCTCAACATTTTTCCTCTTTCTCTCATTCTTTGAGTGTGGTCTAGAATGATTTTTCTGATTCTAATTGATGTTGGTGTAACTTCCATATATTCATCATCGCCCAAAAACTCAATGCAATCTTCCAAACTCATAACCCTTGGAGGAGTAAGTCTCAAAGCGTCATCTGAACCTGAAGAACGACAGTTTGAAAGGTGTTTTGTTTTGCAAACATTGACAACAATATCTCCACCTTTTGGGTTTGTTCCAACAACCATTCCAGCATAAACAGGAACGCCCGCACCAATAAAAAGTTCTCCTCTTTCTTGTGCATTATAAAGACCATAAACAATTGCCTTTCCTTCTTCGTGAGCAATCAAAGCGCCAAAATCTCTTCTTAAGATTTCGCCTTTGTGTGGTTGATATTCAAAGAAAATTGAATTGACAATTCCTTCACCACGAGTGTCTGTCAAAAATTCAGACTTAAACCCAAAAAGACCACGAGAAGGTATCAAAAATTCCATTCTCATACGGTTTCCGTGTGGTGCCATATTTTGCAAATCGCCTTTCCTAACCCCCATCTTGTTCATAACAGTTCCAACGCAATCTTCTGGAACATCAAGATAAAGTCTGTCAATTGGTTCACACTTTACGCCATCAATGGTTTTGATAAGAACTTTTGGTTGGCTTACTTGAAATTCATAACCATCTCTACGCATATTTTCAATCAAAATTGAAAGATGCATTTCTCCACGGCCACTAACTTTAAACTTTTCTGCAGTATCGCCATCTTCAACTTTCAATGACAAGTCTTTGACAGCTTCTTTATAAAGTCTTTCACGAAGATGTCTTGAAGTTACAAACTTTCCTTCCTTTCCTGCAAAAGGACTGTCATTTACCATAAAAGTCATTTCAACTGAAGGCTCTGCAATCTTGACAAATTCAATAGGTTCAATACAAGAATCATCACAAATAGTGTCGCCAATTGTTACATTTTCAAGACCTGCAACACAAACAATTTCACCAACACCGGCACTCTCAACAGCAACCCTTTTCAACCCTTCATAAACAAAAAGTGAAACAATTTTAGATTTAACCTTCTTTGCAGGGTCGTGATAGTTGCAAACAACAACATTTTGACCAACTTTAATTCTGCCTTGTTCAATTTTTCCAACCGCCAACTTTCCAACATAGTCATTGTGTTCTGCAGAAGAAACCAGCATTTTTAAAGTTTGAGATTCATCTCCTTGTGGAGCAGGAATATGACTGATAATTGTGTCAAAGAGAGGTTTCATATCAGTTCCCAACACATTCGCATCTTTTGAAGCAATTCCTTGTCTTGCAGAAGCAAAAACGAATGGAGAATTGAGTTGGTCCTCGTCAGCATCAAGTTCCAAGAAAAGTTCAAGAACTTCATCAATAACTTCTTTAATTCTTGCATCTGGTCTGTCAATTTTGTTTACAACAACAACAACCTTCAACCCTAAAGAAAGTGCTTTTTCGAGCACAAATCTTGTTTGAGGCATTGGTCCTTCATAGGCATCAACAACAAGAAGAACTCCGTCAACCATTTTGAGAACTCTTTCAACTTCGCCGCCAAAGTCTGCGTGTCCAGGTGTGTCAATAACATTAATCTTTACCCCATCATAAAAGCAAGATGTGTTCTTTGACAAAATTGTAATTCCCCTTTCTCTCTCAAGGGCATTACTGTCCATAACTCTGTCTTCAACAACTTGATTTTCTCTGAACACATTGCCCTGTTTGAGAAGTTCATTTACAAGTGAAGTTTTTCCGTGATCAACATGTGCAATGATTGCCACATTTCTTAACATTTTGTTTTCCATAATTTTTTCCTCTAATTCTAAATAATTTTTCTAACTTATTTAGTATAGCATTTTTTATAGGAAAACACAATATTTATAATAAAAATTTTTTAGGATTTTTTCGTTTTTTTCTTTTTTAAAAACAGAAAAGCAAGAGCAATCCCAATCAAAACAACCGCTAGTGCAGATAAATACCAAATCGGCCTATTGGGTTGAATTTGCCAAAAAACAATTCCAACATTTTCAGACAAGTCTTGATAGGATTTGACAAAAACATTGTGATAACCATTTGTATCTTGATACATCAATTCAGATTTCAGTCCCCTTTGCCAATTTGAAAAGTCGTAGATAAATTTTGCCTCTTGCAAAAATGACAGTGCAACATTTTTTCTTTCCTCTGAAATTTGACAATCATTACACCACGAAGAAATTGCCATAACACAAACCAATTTCAAGTCGCCAGCAATCTTTGTTGAAGAAATTGGAAAAACCGTTTTCAGTGTTTGTTTTCGAATGAAAAAACCTGTTGTCTTTAATGTTGACTCCCCTCCTTCTTCCTTGTTAGATGAACTTCCAAAGAACTTCTGTTGAGCTTCCAAGTTTTTGAAATTTATCGAGAACCCAACACCATCAACATCTTCAAAATAAAGCCCGGAATTTATGTCCACCCCTTCAACTTTTTTATCTTCATTGTTTTTTGCAAGAGCATTTACATAGGTTGTTAAATAGAACCGTAAAACATCAACCTCATTTTTTGAAAAACCATTATTTACAAGCAAATTTCCGTTCAATGGAAAAACATAACTCAAAGAAATCGAACCATCAGGACTAATCCGCCTCAAAATTCTAAATGCATTTGGTTGAAGAATGTCTGCCATATCAACCTGCCCACAACCAGAAAAACAACTTGAAAAAATTACAACTAACAATAAAAAAAGAGTATAAATTATTTTTTTCACATTAATTTATACTCTATTTTTTCTTAAGTTATTCTGCTTTTAGACTCCAACTGCCACAATATCACCTTTTTGAAGGTAGTTTGTTGCAATTTGAATTGTTGTAAGCTGCCCTTTGTTTGCATCTGCGGCAACAGAAATTGTGCCTTTTCCATAACCAGCAATCCCCGCCATATAAACAGTTACAGAGTTGTTTGCCTTGGCAGATTCAACAGTTATGTTGAAATAGTTTTCACAATTTGTTATAACCCCAAGCGATGCATTTGTATTTACAATTCCTGCAACCTGAACTGTATCAATCGGAATTCGACAAGTTACATACATTGAACAAGCATTTCCGCTTAAAGATTTTCCTGCTTGACAATTTTCAATTGTTGCATAGTTTGTAAACGCAACGCCTGCAACAAACATTGTTTGTGCGTTGTTGTTGTCATCAATAAGCATATCTGCTTGAATCTTGCAGTTAGATATTCTTGCATTGACATCTATGTTTATTGAAACAAGACCGCTGTATGACATAATCACACTGCTTCCTCCTGCAGAATAGCCGGTGAAACCATTTTTAAATGATGTCAAATTAACCTTATTGATTTTTCCGCGATTCGTAATAGCAAGCCCTGCCAAAAGTGAGTGGTTTTGGATTGTTGTTCCTTGTGCATATTCAACTGATAGGTTCAAGTTTTCAATTCTTGCCTCAGTCGCCAAAATTTCAAACAATGAAGTTCCATAGATATAACTGAAAGACGATTGATTTTCAGGCCCAATAACATTTCCTTCACTTATAGTTACTGCCTTTGAAAGCATTGCAACACCATTTGAGATATAACTTATTGTTGGTGCATTGTTATCGCCTACAACAGTCGAGCCTCTAACAACCCCAGAAAAAGTTCCTTTAAACAAAATTCCGGAAACATAACTTGCAGGGTTTTCAACCTCACTTAAAACGATATCATTTTTAATTTCAAAATAGTATGTCGAATCTTCTGCAATTGCCCCAACATAGTTTGAAAGATATTCTTCTTTCTTTGCGCGGTAAGCAAGGTTCTTAAATTCTTGTGCGTTTGTAATTGCATATGGAGAAACATTCGTACCCATTCCACTTGCAAACAAGTTATAATCAACAAACTTTTCTTCATCGACACTATATTCAATTTGCATTGATTGAACATTGTTTGTTCCAAGTTTAACTCTCAGCTTCATTGCAACCTTTCCAATGATGGTTGGTTGGAATGATTTTGATGTTGTTTCATAAACTCTCATAATGTTGTGAGGATTTTCCCAGTTGCCATTGTCGCTATAAGTTGCTTCAATTATGAATATTGGCTCAATCAAATCATCTTTATCGACCCTGTAAATCTCACCGCTTTCTTTTTGAATTATTGCCAACGATTCTTGCATTTGCATCAGGCTGTAAATCAACCCGCTTCCAAGTTCAATTGTTTCATCTTCAACAATATCAACACAAGAAACTGGCAAGAAGTATGTCCCTTCCGCATAGGAAATTTCATAATGACCATCTCCTATGTTTTTTACAGTCAAAACTTCGCCCTCTGAAAGAGTTATTCCTGAATCTTCAGACAATCCTGCATCGTTAAAGGCTACCGTTTCTTGGTTTGTTAAGAAACTTAACTTTACTGCTTCTGTTTGTGGTAACAAACTATAGAAATCATAGTCCCATTCAAATTGTTGAGAAACTGCGTTCCAAACAATTTCAATCTTGTCCTCAATGCTGGTTCTTTTCAAAACAAAGTTTTTACTCAAATCACTGTAAATTGCGTCTGCCATCGTATAGTTTACAACCTTGTAAACAATATCAAATGAAGACTCATCATCTACAACCAAAATTGTAGAAACATAATCACCATAACTTCCACTTGCAAGAAGTTCTCTAACTTCTGCTTCAGCTTGTTCTGAATAAACCACAAACATCTTGTTTCTTGAAGATGTAAACACCACTTCTTCTTTTTCTTGTGGGTCAACATTTGTTTTTGTGATTGTTGCAATTATTTGATGAGTATTTCCATCTGCATAGAAAGCTGACAAATCAAGCGTTTCTCTGTCCATATCCGAAACAATTGCAAAGTCTTCTTGTGTAACCGCAGGAAGTTTTTCTATTGCAATAGATTGAGGGAATGACTTAATCATTGCTTCTGCTTCAGCCTGAATCTTAGATGCATAAACTTTCAAAATGTGTGCCCCCGCTGAAATTGTGTCCGAATTTTCGACAAATTCAATTCTAAACAAATTGCCATCTTGTTCTGAAGATGAGAGCATTGTTGCTTTAAGTTCTCCAGAAACCACCTTTCCGTTTTCATCTTCGACAATAAATGTGTAAGACTGTGCAAAGTTTGTTTCGTCAATCTCATAAGGAGTAATATATTTCCAAACCAATTTTCCTTCGCTAATTTCAAGCATTTCTACAGGAGCAACTCTGTCAATTTTGTTTATAACTTCGCCATTGCTCATCAAAACAAACAACTCACTGTCCTTATACTTCACATTTCCGTATGCGTAATATGTTTCTTCACCGTCAACAAATTCAAGATAATTTCCAACAGCAGGTCTTGAATTTACAAGATTTGCAGCGAATGCCTGAACCGTTGCTTTTAAATAGGTCTTTGTTGGATGTTCAATTATCTCGCCTTCATCAATCATTGCAAAGTCAAACTCTGTGCTTGTTGTATAGATATAATGTTCCATTCCAACATTCGTTTCAACTTCATCTGCACCAGCACTTGTAATTTCATATTGCACCCATGTTATCTTATAAACAATTTTTGTTTGCCCCTCTTGGTCAACAATAAGCGGTTGAGAAAGTGGAGTGTCTTTGATTTCGTTTTCCCATTCTCTGCCCTTGACAGAATCCCATTTCAAAATTCCATCATCAATTCTCAAATTTGACACCGAATCCATCATCTTTGCATTAATAGATGCAGGAGCACTTCTTACAGCGACTGACTTTGTTGTGTCAAATCCGCAATAAAGATTGTAAATATAATATTTTTCTGAATCTTTCTTAAGTTTAAATGTCGTGTCAAGATGAGTTCCCAAACTCATAACATCAAACTTGTCTGCCAAGTTTTCAGTTGCCTTATATCTTGCATAATCTGTCTCTTGTTCAGTTATACCCGTTGTTCCTGTTTCATATTCAAAAATTGAAGTTCCGTTTTCATTTGCAACATCATTAAACGAACTTGATGTTGAAACATTGTTGTAAATGTTATAGAAATAAAGAGGATTGTCCGAATAGCAATTTGCAAGCAAGGTTGAGTTAGTCGAATCATCAACTTTAATCTTGCCATAGTCATTTGTTAATGTTGGACTTGCAAGTTTGTAAACATTGCTAATTTGAAAAATTTCACTGTCAACAAAGATTGTTTTTCCAACTACATCGCCTTCCATTACAAACTTGATATAGTCAAACAAACCATAACCCAGAGAATCCAAACTGAACCTTGATGTTGCCATACTTCCATCAACAATTTCTTCTTGTGCCAAGGTGCTAGTGTTTTTCTTGTAAATAACACTTGTATTTCTGTTGTTGTGTGGGGTCCAAACAAACACACCCTTGTTCATTCCAAGACCTTGTTCGAATGAAAGCCACCCTGTTGGGTCTTCTTCTGGACCTTCTTCTTCAACAATTTGTCCAAGCCCCAAGAATGTCAAGAAGAAATATTCAGACTTACTTGAAATTGAATAATCCGTTCCAACAGCATAAATCTGCATCTCATAAGTCATCTTGCTGATTACATTTGAGAACATTCCAAGCACAGAATCTCCATTGTTATAATTCAAATAGAATTTCAAATATTCTCCATTTGCTACCACATTTCCGTTTGAATCACATTCATAAACAGAAACACTCTCACTGCTTGGATATTCCAATCCGTTTGTTGTTGTATATCTTTCAAGTGCTGTCAGTTTGTAAGAACTTCCTGCTTTGCTAATTGCAAATGCGTGATATTCTGAACCAGAACCATCTTTAATTTTTAACACATAATTTTCCGCAATTACGGCTTGATATGCTCCGCTTGAATAGTCATAAACATTGCTTTTCTTGAAAATTACACTGTAAGTGTTGATTGCCAAGTCTTCTTGACTTTCTTCTTTAATTGCTCTTACTGTTGGTTGTGGATTGACATAAACAACATTTTCTCCATTTTCGTTTTTAAATGTTGCCCAAGCAGAGTTGAGTGATGACGCCCCACCCAAGATTCTATATTCCAACTTGTAAGAGCCCATTTGCAATCTTTCAAAGAAATCGTCAAACAATGCTCTACGGTTGCCAATTCCATGACTTTCCAAAGCAACAAATCTGATAAGTTCATCAATGATTTCCTGCGCTTCCAAAGAAGTTGCATTTGTCTTTAATTCTGTTAAAGTTGTAACAATGTCAAAACCTTTTGTCAACGAATGAACAAGAAGGTCTGCCAAAAGATATTTCGCATTGACATTGAAAACATGCTTAATTCCTTCACTTCCAGCATCTAAAGAAGTAAATGCCATTTGCATAGTAATTCGATTTCCAAACAATTCTTCAAGTTTAAACACAAATGGACTTTCAAATTGTGTAATTGTAAGAGCATCTGCCAAGTCTGAATAAGACATTTCTTGAGAACTTAACATATCAAAGAAATCACAATCATCTGGCCATGCAAGCGAAATCGCACCATCTTTCAACAAGAGTTGTGCAGACAATCTGTTTCTCTTTACCTTAACCGGAGCAAGATCTCCCTCTGCCAAATCTACGACATAAACTTTTCTTGAAGAAATTACATAAGGGTTTTCGGAAATTGCTTGAACACCAATATAATAGCCTGAACCAGCACCGCCATAATCTGATGCATTGAAGTTTGTTGTGTCAGTTGAATAGAACGAATAGTGCTCGCCCATATCTTCGCCTTTGAGTTCTTCAATGAAATATACATAATATTTTGAAGCCAACTCATCATTTTCAACCCAATATAAATTTCCACCATCAAGTTTCAAGTTAATAATGTTTGCCATTCTGTCAAATTCAAAATCTTTTCCACCAAAACCTGCAAGCCAATCACTGCACACAAAGCCCTTTGAGGCATTTATTTGCAATTTTGAAAATTCAACTTTAAACTTTCCTGTGAGTCTTAACAAATCTTCATGTTCAAAAATTTCGGTTAAGTTGACAACAAAAACATCTTCATCTACAAAATAACCAACATTTGACAAATGTTCTTTTGCAACAAATTTAATTGTGCTAAATACCACATCTTCTTCAACAGGAAGAACTTCTTCTTCCAACTCGCCTTCTCCCGACGATCCCTCCTCAACAACCGCAACCTCTTGCTTTGCCTTAAGTTGCGTAACTTTAACAAAAATTCCAAGTGTCGTTAATGAAGTTATATCATCTACATCATTGAAAATTGCAAATGCATTTGCATCATCTTCATAACCTTCTTCATAATTTGTATTTCCAATAAATTCATTTTTGCCCATTTTCTTGATTTCAACAAAATCTTCTTCCGCAACAAAACTGAAAGTAAACTCATAAGGTTTTGAAACCGTATATGTTGTTTCCGCCTCCAAAGTTTCTCTGTAAGACCAAACATAGATTGTTACAGGAGAATTTGAAATTTCAAGACCTAACCCTGCAGCTTTGATTTTGTCAATGAATTCTGCAAAAATTGTAGAGTAGATAAACGAAACTCCACCATCTCCCTCAAACGCTTCCGTTGGATTGATTTGTGCAACATCTTCGTTCAAAATGGCGTCTTCATCAAGACCAACATACAAATTTGTGAAACTTTGCTTTGAAATCATTTCAAACGCAATACTTGACGACAATTCTTCTCTATAGCCCATTCCAACAATTTCGTTGTTAATTAAGAAGGTTGGAGAACTTTGGAATGATGTGTAAGGCATAGAATCCAAAGTAAAGTTATAGTCCGTTGAACTTGATGAGAACTCTGTGTCAGTCGTTGCATTTCCCATCGCAATGATTTCAACCTCATATTGTTTTCCATCTGGAATCAGATAATTGCCCTCGCCATCTTTGTCAAGTTCAAGTTTTGTAATCGTGTCTTCAACAACAATTTCTTTCCACGCTTGACTTTCCGTCCTGTCTGCGCTTATGAATCTATATAAATATTTGCTTCCAATTTCACTTTCATCAACTTCAAATGTAACAATACCAAATTGGTTTACTGCAATCTTGTCGCCAGAAATTGCATTTCCAGCGATTGTCGCATTAAATTCGTATGTAAACGAATTGTTTTTTCCTGCCGCACCAACCGAAATCACTTCAAAGACAACAGGAAAGTCTTGTTCAAAATCTACCGCAGTCAACTTTCCAAAATCAAACACACTTTGATAATTACTGCCAAAGATTTCTTCAAAAGAATAAGAATTTCTATTTCCTTCAAATGAGTAGAGCAAGTTTTCTCTTGCATCGTCATCTTGTGCATACATTTTGATAATATATCCACCAGCCCCCGTAACTGCTTCCCAAGAAACCGAAACTTTTGACAAGTCCGCAACACTTGTTCTTTTAAGCGTAACCGCATCAACCCTTGCAACCCTGTCAAGAGTGAATGTTGATGTCGAAGCAACAGAATTCACACAACCTTCTTCCATTGCAACAATCGTAACCTCATATTCTGAGTTTGTCCAAGAATTTGGGAATTCAAAATAGAATCCATCATCTGCAGAAACAATCTTTGAAATCCCTCCACATTCTACAAAATATTTCGTTGCATTGCTGTTCAATGTTTCATCAACAACAAATCCACCAGCCTTATTTATCACATTTGGCACACTTTTCAAAACCGTATATTGTGCTGTTTGTGTTGAAACAGGACAAGACAAATAATACACCGCACCTGAATTGTCCACAAAGTTGTTTATGAAGGCAGAAACTTTAACCGTCCCGCCATTTTGAAGTTTATCAGCAAAAACATCTTTTAAGTCATCAACGACAATTTTTTCGGTTTCTTCTGAAATTGCAACTTCAACATATTCGGTTGTTACACTCTCTCCATTTGGAGTCATTTCAACTTTAAGAACAATCCCCGCAGTTGTGAAATGGAGATAATTTTCATCAAAAACAACTTCCAATCTTTGTTCATAATTTCCATTGTCATCACAAACAAAGTCAACACTTTCAAGTTCAACAGCCCTTTCAATGCCAACACTTCCAAGAGTTGATGGCAAATGATAATCACTCACTGCACCAATCTTGATCGTCATTGTTGAACCTTGTGCAAAAATGTTGTTATAAAGAGCATTGTCAATTGTAAATGTATATTTTTCATCAACCTTTGCAATTGTCAAACCACTTATAATAGGTTGGTCATTATCATTTATATATATATTAAATTTAACAGTATTATCATATTCAAGCGTTGCCTCTCCAACAAAATCAACCTTAATAGTTGGCATTTGAACCACTGACAAATCTGAACTTTCAAACGAAACCGAAGAAATTGATGGTGTCGCAAGTTTGCTCGCTTGATTGTTGAGAGTATATGCAAAACAATTCCATTCTTCTGTTGAATTGAGCAATTGCACTCTCCCAGCATAATAAATCGTGCCACCTTTTGCAACATTATAAGAAGAAATTGTCGCATAAACATTACACTCAATTGCCCCAGAAGAAAGAGCAGACATACTTTCAAACAATGTTCTGTTAACAGCAAGGTCAATGCTTGCAGAAGTATATGTTGTGTTATATGTAACAAAGTTTCCAAGCCTGTCTTTGAAAACCAAAATATATGAAAGATTGTTTAAGTTCTTTCCTTCAGCAAAGGCACTCCAACGATATCTATTATTTTCAAAATTGACAGTCAGGTCATCAGGTTTAACAGTTGACATATTTTGCAAATTCCAGGTCGTTGTTTCACTGTCAATATAATAAGTAGAAATTTCTCCTGAAGCAACCACTTTTCCAACAACTTTAAACGAATAAGTGCCATCTCCGACAATTTCTGCCATTTTGCTCGTGTTGTTTTCTTTTGTTCCTGCTTTGTCAATTTCAACATATTGACTAAAGTCCGCTTCCGAAGAAAGCAATCTGTAAGACAAATAACCCAATTTGTCTGACACATCATCTGGCAATGTTTTAGGGTTTACAAGGGTTACACTTTGAACAGCATTGAGTTGATAAATGCTCACAATGTTTGAAGTGTCTGACTCTAAGTAATATGGATTTTTAACTTTTACATAGAAGTTATAATATGTCCCTACAACAAAGTCCGCCCTTGACATTGCATAACTAACATTTCCTTGCGTTGCATTTGCCAATGGTGTTGCAGTAGAATAAATTTCGCTTTCTGACAAAATTTGTGTTGAAGACACACTATAAATTTCGTATGTCGTGTCAACGCTTTGACTGATTGTTTGACCAACATCATTCCAAGCAAGAACGAAGTTCTCATTAGATGTGGCATCAAGAACCAAGTTTGCTGAAGGAAGTTTCTTAACCTTCAACAATTGTTGTGATTCATTTCCCTCAATTGTCGCATAGCTAGAAGCAAGCTGAACAACTCCTGCAGTTTGGTCATTATAGTTTTTATAAGCAAAAACTGCAAAGTCAATTTCTGTTGCCTGATTGTAAACACTTGCCAAAGTTTCGTGAAGTTTAATAACATTCAAAATCCTTGAAAGAGAAATTGTGCAAAGAGCCTCTTGTCCAACAAAGAACAATGCGGTGGCACCAATTTGATATTCTTGTCCTTCATATACCGCAACCATTCCAGAAGACATAAACTTGATTGAAATTTGATAATCACTTTGAGGCGTTTTTGCAAGGATATCCATAATGTAATATTCTGTCAATGCTTGTTTTGGGACAAAAGTCAAATTTCCGTTATAATATTTCAAGTTAGAAGGAGCTTCCAACCTTTCAAAATCAATTGTTGAAACCTGGCTATCCAAATAAATTTTTCCACCATCTTCAACAAATAATGTCCCTTGTTTTTGAGAACCATATCGACTGAAGTTGAGTGAGAAACTTGACAGTTCTTTAATGTTCATTGTTGCAGTTTGCCCATTCTCAACAGACACAAAATTTCCAAATTCATTGCCAACTTGAGAAATCTTGATTGCCCTAACTCCTTCGCTTGGAGAAAGCGAAACAGTGTGAGTAATTTCGTCGAAAATCAAATCGTCATAAACAACACTTGCAAGATTTTCAATTGTCAATTCTTTTCTGTCTGAATCTTCATAAAGAGTCGTATCCAAAGCGCTTCCAACAATTGAAATCGTTTTTGGTGTGCTTGGGTCATCAAATTTTTCCACAAACAAATAAATCGTAGAGCCAACACCATCAATCTTTGCAAACGCTGGTGTCGTTTCGTTAATTAAAATCGAATAAGAAGCAACATTGTCAGAATCTTCAACAACAATATAATATCCCGAACTGTCCGTCAAACTAGAGTGGTTCTTATAGTTTTCTTCATCATAACCAAATTTAACTTCTCCAAGTTGCAATTTTTCAGAAATGAAGAAGACTTCCTCCAAACATTCCAAAGACGAAATTCTTTCATTTGGATTTGTTGACAAAGAATAAATCTTTGAATAATAATAACCAACACTTTCAAAATCAAAACTTGGTTGTTCCAAAACATATTCTGCCTTTTCAAGTCCTGTTGTGTCGATGTTTATTGCAGTTTTATTAGCCTCATAAACATCTTTTGTAAGCGAATAAATTTCCACTCTATATTTATCTGCCCCAGCAACTTCTCCCCAAGAATATGTTTTGTTTGTAGAATTTCCACTGTTTGCGCTTGTTGGAGCAGTAAGCAATTCAATTGTCTTTTCAACAGAACAACTAATTCCCCAGCGGTCATCTTCCGGCAATCCAACCATTTTAAACTTGAATTGTTTTTTATCACCATCATCACTTGGCGTAAAACAGTTTTCAATTCTTTGACTTAATGTAAATTCAACAATTACATCTTGACCAACTGTCGTTTTTTCTAAATTATACAAACTTGCAGAAACAAGTTCATATTCACTCCCATTGAAATAATACAATTCATATTTTTCAACTGCATCATCTTTTTCTTTAAATGAAAGCATTGAAAATTCTTCTGCAGAACCAACATATTTATGAGAAATTGCATCTATACCTTCAAAACACTCAAGTTTAGCAATTTCAGTTGAACTATTTTTGTCAGAATTAACAACAAATACGCCTTCGCCGTCAAAAATATTCGCACTGTTTTTTGGCATTGCGACGAGATTTACATCATAAATCCCAGCCCTTGGAATGTCAATTTCAATATCTTTGCTTTGTTGCCCTTTCATCAAGCCTTCTTTTACAACATCATTTCCAAAGCCAGCAATATAAACATTGACATCAAATTCACTTTCTTCCGCCAAAGAAATCGTTGCGTTAACAACATTTCCATTGTCCGCATTGTTTCCCTTGCCTTCAACAGAAAGTGTTGCCAATTTATAAATTCTTCCAACATTTAAAGGCGAACTCTGATAAAATTTCCCTTCATAATTCTTTGCAATCACTTCCAATTCAAAAAGTCCATCAGACAAACCTTCAAAATCAGTTTCTACACTGCCATTAACATTTGTGTAATTTATAACTTTGTTTTTGCTTTCATCTGCAGACTTAAACACAAAATCATAACTGGCAGCATTTGCAACTTCCAAAAGTTTAAACCTTCCACCCTTAACAGCATCAAAAACATAGTCAACTTCTGGAGTTCCAATCTTTTCAATGTTTAAGATAGCACTTTGTTTTGCAATTTTAATTCCGCTTGCGTCATAGACAAAAACCGAAACTTCGTGATTTCCTTCATCGGCATTTTCAAAAACACCCGACAAATCATAAGCACTTTGAGTTGTGAAATTTCCAAGCAAAACATCATCAAATTTAACCTTATATTTTTCACCTTCTTGAGAATTCCAACTCAAAACACCTGTTTCTGAATTCCAAACAAACCCAGACTCCTCAATTTCTCTCATATATCCGAAAGAGAATTTATATTCTTGAGAAAACACACTTTCATCAAAGTAACCAGCCCCCAACGCCTTAACTTTAATTTCATAATCCCCTTCTTCACTCAAAGTCAATGAATTAGAATCAACCTCTTTGTTTATATTCAAAACTCTATCAACAAAAGTCGGATTGCTTGGCAGATAAGTCGTAACCTTTCCTTGAACAAGATATTTCGTTGCAGAAGTCTTCGTTGAACTTCCTTCAAAATAACCAAAAACCTCACCCCAAGTCAACTTGCCATTTTCGTCAACACTAAAATTCGTAGGAGCAACAAACTTATCCCTAACAACAACTTGCATACTTGCCAAAATGTTGTCTTCATAAAAAGCATAGGCAAATGTTTTTCCTGCTTTTTTTGCCAAGTATGTTGAATTTCCTTTGACCTCAAACAAATCAGGGTTGGAAAATTTAAACCCCACCTCTCTCTTTTCAAGGCCTTCCACAGAAACATAATCATCAAGAGAAATCTCCGTACCAATTGACATCGTTACCTCTCCCTCTGAGAATGTTATGTTAGGATTTTTAAAAGAGCAGGCGGACAAAAGTCCTCCCACAAACAAGGTAAAGATTGAAACCAAAATCAAGCTTAATTTTTTCATAAAACACCTCTAAAAATCTTTAGCGAAATTAAAGTCTAAAACATCAGGTATATATTCAAAAATATTTTACACTAATTGAATTAATTTATCAAATAAAAATTA
>JAGBBH010000004.1 GCA_017938505.1 Clostridia bacterium
ATTTCATTTCTTATGAAGGAGCAACATTGCCAAACAGAATTGTCAAGAAATTCAAAAATCTTCCACTTCTTGCTTGGACAATTCGAAGCAAAGAAGAATATTTAAATGTTGTGAAATATTGCGACAACATAATCTTTGAAAAGTTCGACCCTGAAATCTAGGAAACATACCACTTTTCATTAAACAGCGGCGGGATATAAACCTTTGTTTCAAAACAAAATAATTTAAATAAAATAAAAAAGATGTTATTTGTTTAACATCTTTTTTTGTTACCACCCTTATTTTTGTTTATCTTTTTCTATCTTTAAAACAAGTGCGCGTGCAGTGTTGGTTGCCTTAACTTGAAAATCTGCATCAATTTTCGAATTCAAATCTCCCGATTTTTGATGTGTCAAAGCATCTTTTCTATAAGCCGTTGTTCTTGCGATAAGAAAGCTGTTCAATGTGTCAAGCGGAATCTCTTTCATAACAATTTTCAGTTCTTCTTTTGCTGCTATTTCCCGATCTAACCAAACTTCTCTAAGCTGATCACGACTTTTACATTCTTGTTCATAGTCCCATTGTGCCTTGTCATAATCTTCAACGCCATACAAATTACAATATTCTTCAAAAGACAAATCTGCGTCGTCAACTTCTTGATATCTTCTAGAAATTCCTATGTCTGTTATCAACTCATCAACCTTTTCAATTTTTGAACCTTCCTTCACTTCAAATCCTTCGTAATTCATATACCCCTCCAAAAGTAATATTGATGACTTTATTATAATTTGTTTACAAATTCTTGTCAACACATATCAGTGAATTTTCTTATACCTTTAAATATGTCAACATAATATTTCCATATTTTTTCTCATCAAAAACAATAAATTTGCCATAATCAAAAGAGTCTTCTTTTGCGTGTTCACAAACAACAATCCCCTCATCTGAAAGAAGTTGTTTGTCAAAAATGATAGGCAAAACCTTTTCATATAGTCCACTCTTATATGGCGGGTCAAGAATGATAAGGTCAAACTTGTCTTGACACCGTTCCAAAAAAGCACAGGCATCACACTTAAAAACCTTTGCTGTTATCTCCATATTCTTTAGGTTTGTTTTTGTCATTTGAACACTTCTTGCATCTTTATCAACAAAAACAACATCATCAGCTCCACGACTTAACGCTTCAATCCCCATTGCTCCTGTTCCGCAAAAGAGGTCAAGAACTTTTGCTCCAGGCAAAAAAAATTGCAACTTAACAAAAAGTGCTTGTCTAACCTTGTCTGTCGTTGGTCTTATGTGGTCATATTTATTTTCAACTAATCTTCTTCCTTTAAACTTTCCCGAATCAACTCTCATAAATTTATTATAACACACTTTATTCATTTTTTAACAACCATTTTGGTTAATTGTCAATTTTATTTATTTAACATATACCTTTCTAAAAACTAAGAAACAACATTTTTAACAACAAATTGCTCTAATGCAACACAAAATCAAACGGACATATTTTACAGTTGGCATAAATGTTTATAAAAACCATTTACAAAAACATTATAAATCTATATAATAATTACATATAATTGTTTTTTTACTACTCTTATATCTTTACACAAAGGAGGCTCTCTATGAATTTAATCATTATGGGAAACAGTCGCAGTGGCAAGACAATGCTCGCCAGACAAATTTGCACAACACTTCCAGGTTACAGCCTTATATCACTAGACTATTTGGTGATGACTTTTAAGAAAGTCTTCCCAGATTTAAAAATTGATTATTATGGAAAAGAAGAAACCATATTCACAAAGTTCGTAGAAACTTATTTAGACAACTGCACATACAAAAGCGGAGGAATTAACTATATATTAGAGGGCGCCGCTTTCCCTGAAAAGGTAATTGAAAGATTAAATGCGAATCCAAACAACAAGGTAATTTTTTTAGGCAAACCTAATCTGTCCCCACAAGAATTTTTTGAAGAAATAAGAAAATATGAAAATGGTTTATCAACAGGGGGTTGGACTAAAAAATTAGACGATAAAATACTCCTTTCTTGGTGTTCAGATTGGATAAAAAAAGCAAAGAAGCAACAGAAATATTGCGAACAAAACAACATTTTGTTTTTTGACACCTCATATAACCAACAAGAAGTGCTAAACAAAATTATAGACGGTCTAGCACAAAAAGAACAAAACAAACCTCTCCATCTTTAATAAATTGTCTTTTACAAATTGTCTTTTACTACAATTTTTGGCATCATTTCTCAAACAAAGCAACACGAAACATTTTCCTCAACAAAAAAAAGAGAACTTCTAGTTCTCTTTTTCTTTTAGTTAAAAATATGTTTTTAGCATATCAAACAATTTATTCTTTGTAATTTTACAAAACCAATTTTTAGTTCCAATAAAACACTTTCAAACAATCTTTCTCGTTGATTCTTACCCAAATTTTAGGGTCCAAACCACCTAAAACTCTTGTTTCATTATAGAATGTTGTTGTTATTTTGCCAGATTCTCTGTAATAGCAATCCTTATGTGTCCCACCATTTGATATGTTGCTTAATGTTGCCGCTTTTCCATATCTTGTTCCTTCCATAAAGCATTGGTCAAATGTAGTTGATGTCGCATTAGCGACCAATCCCGCAACATTGTTTTCTGTTGAACCTGCATATCCAACATTGGCCTTGCTGTAACAAGCGAAGAAACTACAATCCTCGGTTTTTCCAACAAGTCCGCCATAAGTGTGTTTGGCATAATGGTTATTTCCAAACTTGTCCGTTCCACTTACACTTGAACCATATATGTTGTAATATGCGATTGCTTTGTTGTTGATAATTGTGTTATAAACTCCAA
>JAGBBH010000029.1 GCA_017938505.1 Clostridia bacterium
CCCGTATCACGCAATTTTTGAAGTTCTTCGATTTTTCGCTTTTTCTCCTCCATTGCCTTATCTTCTTGTCTTTCTTCACGCCTAACTTCTCTTGGAGTGTTCATCACAATCACATCTGGAATGAACATTGAAATGAAAAGCAACAACCACGCAAGCCAACCTCCGGCAACTACAACAATGATGAACCCTGCCAAATAAAGCCCTTGTGTTGTTCTAAAATATTTCCCTTTTTTTCTGATAGCGTAAAGCAAGAAAATGCTTCCAACAACGCCAACTGCAAAGGCAAGCACAGTCAAAACAAGATAAACTGTGTCAGACTTTGCAAAACTTGCATAACCGCCAACGAAATATGAGACATAGTCCGCATATTTAAGCAAAACTTCAGGAGCAACAACCATCAAAATTGAAACAATCAAGTTTGCGGTAATTCCAACCAAATTTAAAATGGCAGAAGCCATAATCAAATTTCTCTTTGTCTTGTTCATATAATACATTTCAATCACTCCCCTTTAAGATTTCACAAACTCGCCAATGAGTTTTACATTTTCAATTTATGATATGTTATCATTATGTAAAATTATTGTCAAATTATTTTGAAAAAAAGCAATATTTCAAATATTTTTTTTAACCATTCTGAGGAAAACAATAAAATTGCAAAAATCATTTTGAAAAAAGAAAAAAATATATTACAATAATCTTGTTATTATCAAATGAGAGGTTAGGAATAAATGAGAATTGAAAAAAGAATTATCGTAATCACCGGTGCTTCAAGTGGAATTGGATTGGGTTTAAAACAAATTTTTGAAAGTAAAGGTGATGTTGCAATCGACATTTCAAAAGATGGTTCAGACTATCAATGTGATGTTTCTGACTATAAAAAATTGGAAGAAATCTTCAAAGACATTTACAAGAACTATGGCGAAATAGATATGCTTATAACTTGTGCTGGATACGGAATTAGTGGAGCCGTTGAACTTTTAGATGAAGAAGCAACAAAAAAACAGTGTGATGTAAACTTTTTTGGAACTGCCAATGCTTGTAAATATGCAATCCCAAGAATGAAGAAAAATGGAAAATTCATTCTAATTGCTTCTGCAACCGCACTTTTCCCAATTCCATTTAAAGCATACTACTGCGCAAGTAAAGCCGCTGTTGACAGTTTTGCACTAAGTTTAAGAATGGAACTAAGCAAAACAAAAATGCAAGTAACTTCAGTTTGTCCTGGCGACATAAAAACAAACTTCTCGAAGAATCGTGTGAAGATATATGACACAAATGAAAGATATGGAAACTCAATCAAACTTTCCACTGAACCAACTGAAAAAACAGAAAAAAGAAGAATGGCTCCAGAATATGCAATTAAGAAAATCTATAAAATTTGTGAAAAGCATCACCTCAAACCTCGTTACATTGTTGGAAAACAATACAAATTCTTCAATTTCTGTCGCAAGGTATTTTCAACCAACATTATGAACAAGGTTCTAACAAAAATTTTCTACAAAAAATCAAAATAAAAAGGACATTCAACTGTCCTTTTTTTCTTGGATAAACAAATTTATTTGCTTTAAATTCTTGTCCAAATCTTCAAGAATAATCTCAACAATAGCAATTCTTTGAGAGTTTTTACAACATTATTAGAATTTTTAGATTTTCCTGTTTATCTATTTTTTCAAATAAATCAAAAACTCAACATTGCCATCTCCACCTTTAATTGGAGAAGTTATCAGTCCCTTTTTGACAAAGCCAAAACTTGCAAAACACTCCGCAATTTTTTCACATATTTTTTTATTCATTTTTTAGTCTTTAACAATGCCATTATGTTTTCTAGCATAATCGATTCCACACTCAAATTGAGGCTTAATCAACGCGACAATGTCCACCGACTCAAAATCTTGTGCAAGTTTAGGTGCAAGTTTTGTTAAACTAACAAAAGACACATCTATAACAACCAAATTAACATCAAAAATTTTGTCTTTTGGCAAAGTTAAATAGTTTGTTTTTTCCATGTTTATAACTCTGCAATCATTTTTAATTTTTTCAACAAGCTGCCCTTCGCCTGTGTCAACTGCATAAATTTTTTTTGCTCCATTTTGTAAACAAACATCGGAAAACCCACCTGTTGAAGCTCCTATGTCAAGAACAACCTTTTCTTTAACGCTAACACCGAATTCTTCCAGAGCTTTTTGAAGTTTAAATCCCCCGCGAGAAACAAACTCAAAAGGCAAGGCTTCGACAAAACAATCTTCCTCGACCAACAAAGAGGGTTTTCTTATAATAATTTCATCAACCTTTACCCTGCCAAGTTCAATCGCTTGCTTTGCTTTTTCTCTTGAGAGATAAACTTTTCTTTCAAACAACAATATATCAAGTCTTTTTTTCATAAGAACATAATAACACAAATTTAACACAATTCAAAACAAAAACAATAAAAACCACATAATCCCCCTAAACCTTTGTTGAATTATGGTAAATCAAATCACAAGTTTTTTGCCCGAACATAGAATGATAATGGAGGCAAAAAATGAACTACACGACAAAATACTGTCCTGGTTGCTACCAAACTTTGCGTCCTTTCAGCAACTGTTGTCCGCAAAACAACAACCCTTGTGCCTTGCCAAAATCAAACACAAACCGTTGTCAACAAACTCATTGCAATTGTTGCGGATTAACTTGTCAAAACTTAATTTTCTTTATTGCTGGAACAATATTTTCAAACAACAAAAGATAAGCATAAAAACTCCAAATCAAATTAAAGGAAACCTCATTTGGTTGCAGGTTTCTTTTTTTATATTTAAAACCAAAGTTGCATATTTATACATTATTGAGATTATTTATTCACACCAATAACCCTTACCACAAATTTAAAATCTAACAACAAATCAGGAAAAATAACCCCGCAAAAAAAGCAAAACCAATCTAAAAATTACAAAAAAAATATAACAACAATTGTAAAATTAATTGAAAATAAAAAATTACAAAAAAAAA
>JAGBBH010000030.1 GCA_017938505.1 Clostridia bacterium
GTCAGAATATGTTTGCCATTGACATAAAATCTCATACCCTGACTCGTGAAGAAAACAACCATATTATAGACACAAAGAAGAACTGTCATAACTGGTGCAATTGCAACAAGAGGATAAACTCCAAACAATAAGCAAATCAACCAGAACAACACAAAATAAAGTGTTGTAGTTCCCAAAATTGACCAGAAATGTCTTTTTACTGCCTTTACCCCTTTTCTAAATCCTACAAAAACATTGCAATCAAAAACAATCATTGCTGGAGCCCAACCAAGCACCATATTTTGATTAAGCGAGAAAAAGGCAACCAAAACAATGAAAACGACAAAAGGCAAAGCATAAGTTATGAAGATTGGATTTGAAATCATTCCCAAAGCATAAATCGTCAGCAATGCGATGCAAAGGAAGAACATATTATAGAAAGTTCTAACCAAAGCGAACACAACAGACTTTTTCAAACTTTCTGCAAAAGCACTAAAAAAACCTTTTTCGTTTTTGCTTGTCATATAAGAATACATCATCTCATAAAATGTATATTTCCCCACATTTGCCAAGAAAGGCAAGAAAAATGCGAGGACAATAATACCATAAATTGCCATTCCAATGTTTTGAGAAAAAGCAGTAACAATGAGAGCCCAACTTGTATAAATCAAACTATGCAAATTTTGACCTAACGCCCCTTGAAAAACTCCGTTAAAAGAATTTGTTGACACCGCCATATCATGGCAAGCAGACAAAATTTCTTTAAATTCAAAGAAAACAGGCAAAAACAAAGCAAAAGAAATTCCTAAAATCACCACATAATAGAGAAGAAATTTAAGAACCTTTACCCAATTAGAACCAAAAAGTTTTAATGAATTTACAAACATCATAAACAAAAATCCTTTTTCAAAGTCAAACAAATTTGTATCTACAAGGATATTATAACAAATCAACGCAAAAATGCAAACAAAAATTTAAAGGAAGTTGCAAAAACATCAAAATATGCCGACATTTTTACAATTTCCTTCAAAAAAACTAAATTTCAATTGCAACAATTTTATAACTTGTAACCCCACCAGGAGTTTGAACAGAAATGTTTTCGCCTTTCTTATGACCAATCAATGCTTTTCCAACAGGAGAAACATTGCTTATAATTCCATTTCTTGGATCACTTTCTGAAGAACCACTGATTCTATATTCAACTTCTTCATCAAAGTCTTCATCATAAAGTTTAACTTTGCAACCAATGCTAACAACATCAGAATTGATTTTTTTCTTGTCAATGATTTCAGCATTGAGCAAAATGTTTTCCATTTCTGTTATTTCTGCTTCAATTTGAGCCTGTTCATCTTTTGCAGCATCATATTCAGAGTTTTCAGACAAATCTCCAAATTCTCTTGCAATTCCAATTCTTTTGATAACATCTGGTCTTGTTACAGTTTTATAAAGATGCAACTTTTCTTCAAGTTGAGTTTTTCCTTCTGGTGTTAAATAATGTTTTTCCATAGCAATCTCCTTTTTGTTTTTAAAATGAAAATTTAAAAAAATCGACCCTGTAGGTCTTAAACAAATTTTATTTTGACTTTTAAACCACAATATTATAGCCAAAATGAATAAAAATGTCAACTAAATTTTCAAGTTTTACAAGATAGTATATGCAAAATTTTAAAATTTATTCAAAAATTTATATAATTTCGCGAAAAAATCCATTGATTATATAAACATAACCATATATTTATGTTTTATTTTAGAAAAATTACAAACAATAAACAAAAGGAGATTTTATGCTAACTTTCATTGGTTTTATTCTCACACTTTTAGGTTCAATCAATTGGCTTTTAATTGGCCTTTTGCAATATGACTTCATTGCAGGACTGTTTGGTTTTCAAGCAAGCCTTTTTTCTCGACTTGTGTATATCTTGTTTGGAATTGGCGCAATAATTTTAGTGATAAGAATCATTGCCAACAAAGGCAGTGTCAAAGTTTGGGAAAAGAGAAGAAAAAAACCATCTCCCCCTCAAATTCAACCTACAAATATTGAAGCAAGTCAAGAAAATTTCCCACGCCAACACACTCCCATTCAACAACCACAACAAGAGGTGGTTAAAACATCAGAACCTCAATACATTTACAAAGAGCCATATCAACAAAAATTTGATGATAAAAATTTCTATCACGACAACATTTTTGACGAACACTTCAAAAAGTAATCCCTTTTCTTTTTTTTGCAAAACATTTGACAATTATCTTCTTAAATTGTATCCTTTAATGTGTAAATGTTAACAATTTACAAATTTCAATTGTTAAAAGAATCAATTAAAAACGAAATCGCGTAAAAAAGGAAATTATTATGGTTACTCTTGTCATTTTAGATGGTTTTGGTGAAAGCAAAAAAACTTTTGGAAATGCAATCAAAAGTCAAGGCACGCCACATTTGGACAAACTCAAAAAAATGTATCCTCACACTCTTTTAGAAGCAAGCGGAGAAGCCGTTGGTCTTCCTGCAAATGTTATGGGAAACAGCGAAGTTGGCCATTTAACACTTGGTAGCGGCAGAGCAATTTTGCAAGACTTGCAAAGAATAAACAGCGAAATTAAAAATGGCAACTTTTTCAAAAACACAGCACTCTTAAAAGCTCTCTCACACGCAGAAAAATCTGGTGGAAACTTGCATCTTACAGGTCTTTTTTCTGACATTGGCGTTCACTCTGACATCAATCATCTTTTTGCAATTTTGGCTCTTGCAAAAAATTATAATATTAAAAATATCTACATTCACGCAATCCTTGATGGCAGAGATTGTGGAACAACAGACGGAATGAAATATGTCAAACTTACAGAAGAAAAAATTGCAGGAACAAATGCAAAAATTGCCACACTCATTGGCAGAGTTTATGCAATGGACAGAGAAAAGCGTTGGGACCGCCTTGCAAAGGCATATAATATGCTGTTTTTTGGTAAAGGGACAAAAGAATCAACCCCAACAGAAGCAATTAAAAACAGTTATGAAAATGGCATATATGATGAATTTTTTGAACCAACAATTTTAGAAGAAAATGCAACCATTTCAGACAATGACAGTTTCCTGTTTTTCAACTATCGTTCAGACAGAGCAAGAGAACTTTCTCTTGCCATTACAGATAAAGAATTTAAAGAATTCAAGACAAAAAAATTAAACAACTTCCTCTTTTCTGCAATGGCCGAATATTCCGACAAATTGAAAGGACAAAACATTCTTTATCCTCCAATTCAAATTGCCGACAACTTGGCCAGCGTTCTTTCTGCAAACGGCAAAAGTCAGTTTCACATTGCAGAAACAACAAAATATGCACATGTTACATTCTATTTCAATGGAGGAATTGAACAACCTTATGAAAAGGAAGAGAGAAAACTTATTGAAAGCATAAATGTTAAGGACTTTTCCGCTTATCCAAAAATGAGAGCAATTGAAATCACTCAAGAGGTTTTGGAAGCGATTGCATCAACAAAATATGACTTCATTCTTGTCAACTATTCAAACCCTGATATGATAGGACATACAGGCAATTTCAACAGCACGAAAGAAGCAATTGAGTGTGTTGATAAACAAGCTTATGCTGTTGCCCTTGCCACACTTATGGCAGGTGGAGAATGTATCATAACTGCAGACCATGGCAATTCGGAAGAAATGATTGACAAAGATGGAAACAAGATTACAAGCCATACAACAAACCCTGTTCCAGTCATTCTTGTCAGCGAAAAGAACAAAAAAGCAAAACTGAAAAAAGGAAAATCAATTTCCGCAATTGCTCCAACAATTTTGAAGCTTTTACAAATTGAACAACCATCAACTTATGATGAACCATTGTTTTAAAGAAAAAAACACAAAACTTAGAGATTGAAGTTTTGTGTTTTTTTATTAATAAATCTTTAAATAAAAACCAAAAAGGAATAAAAATAGAACATTTTAATCAAACAATTTCAACTAAATAATTTGACTATCAGATTTTGCGTCTTTTGGTTGTAAATTAGTTAAATTCGAGAGCAAAGAAATTCTTTGACAAGAAACTTCATAGGCAGTTTTAATTTCACTCTCTCCCAATTCGTTGATTTTGGAATATTCCCTGGACTGGATTCTTCCCAAAAGTTCAACTTTGCAGCCTATTGTTTGATTTGCCATAAAGCGAGCATTTCTGCCCCACATTATACAAGGAATATAATTAGACTTATGATAATTGACTCTGTTTACTGCAAGCAAAACATCACAAATTTCCCTGTCAAACGGAGTTTTTCTATAAATAGGTTCTTTGCAAACAAACCCCGTAAGTTTAACCTCATTCAAATTCTTTTCTTCACTTAAAACTTGCAGCTCTTTCGCAAAAAGATGCAAAATTAACTTGCTTTTGTCATTTAGAAGTTTGTTATAACTCCTATATTCTCCCTTTAACTCAACAAACAATCCCTCTTTTAACCGTTCAACATCAACTGTCCTTTCGGAGATTGTAACGGGGATAATGTCTTTAATTTTTGACAATCTGTCAACTTCTACCTTAAATTCATAGAAATTTTCCCCTTCAACTTGATGAGATTTTGTAAGTTTAGAACAAACCTTTCCCGCAACACTTGCAATGTTTGAACTTTCTTCTTTCACACTTGTAAAATTCATATTTTCCTCCTAATTTTTGTGCTGTATGCCATTTCTGTCAATAGTGTAATCATTTTGATAAACCAAATCAGAAATTGATGTGATTTTATATCCTTGAACTTTCAGCCTTGTCAAAGTCAACCTTAAAGCATCCAAAATATGGTCCGAATTGTTATGCATCAAAATTATCGACCCATTTTTTACTCTTGAAGTAACCCTGCTACAAATTTCTGATGCAGAAAGTCCCTTCCAATCCAAGCTGTCAACATCCCATTGAATGGTTTTAAGTTGAAGTTCTGTTGCCACATCAATCAAATCATTGCAATAAGACCCAAATGGTGCTCTAAACAACGTTGGTCGCTTGCCAATGCAACTTTCAATTTTTGCAATTGATGTTTCAAGTTCACTTCTAATTGAAGATTTTGACAATTTAGCCATATCAGGGTGTGTGTTTGAGTGAGTCCCAATCTCGTAACCCGCCTCATTGATTGCTTTTGTCATATCTTCATAATCGTCCACCCAAAAACCAACCAAAAAGAATGTCGCACCAACTTCAAATTCTTTAAGTATGTCAATAATTCCTTGTGTCTTGTCGGCACCCCAAGCCGCATCAAAAGATATGGCAACTTGTTTTTCTTCGGTTTCAACACTGTAAATCGGAACCTTGCGGGTCGAATAACCGAAAAACACCTCTGCAGAACTTGTTCCGTTTATTGACAATGAAAGCAAAACGGCAACAAGAATTATTGACACAGCAATTTTGATTGTTTTTGATTTGATTACACAAAAATGCATACAAACCTCACTTTTAATTTTAAAGATATTTACAAAAACCAACAATGCTTATTTTGTTCAAATCGCCCTATATTTGTTCAAAGTTGTCGAAAACCTTAAAATAAGCATCTTTGTGTTTGGTTTAATATATTTCAAACACTCTCCTGTTAGAACACCAACAAAAAGATTCAATTTACAAAAAATAGTTTGCGACAAAAAAAGAGAGCCTTTGTTTGCCCTCTTTTATCTTTATAATAACACTATCAGTTTCCTCAACAGAACAATGCGGTTATATTTCATTTTTTTGAGATAACATTAGTTCCAATAGAACACTTTTAAACAATCTTTCTCATTAATTCTCACCCAAATTTCAGGGTCCAAACCGTCTGATACTTTCGTTTCGTTATAGAATGTCGTTGTTGTCTTTCCTTGTTCTCGGTAGTAGCAATCCTTATATGTTCCACCATTTGATATGTTGCTTAATGTTGCCGCTTTTCCATATCTTGTTCCTTCCATAAAGCATTGGTCAAATGTAGTTGATGTCGCATTAGCAACCAATCCCGCAACATTGTTTTCTGTTGAACCTGCATATCCAACATTGGCCTTGCTGTAACAAGCGAAGAAACTACAGTTCTCGGTTTTTCCAACAAGTCCGCCATAAGTGTGTTTAGCATAATGGTTATTTCCAAACTTGTCCATTCCACTTACACTTGAACCATATATGTTGTAATATGCGATTGCTTTGTTGTTGATAATTGTGTTATAAACTCCAAGATTTTCAAACTTACTACCTTTCGCATATCCTGCAACCGCACCAACTTGGTTAAATCCGTATATCTCTCCGCCATATATTGTCAAGTTCTTTATTGTTGCTCCATCAAGCCCTCCAAAAAGACCTCTATTTGAAACAAATTCCGTTTTTTCTCCTCCCAAATTAAGGTTGAGAATTCTATAATTATTACCGTTATACACCCCTTTGAAGAATGTTGTAAACCCATTCCCAATTGGA
>JAGBBH010000031.1 GCA_017938505.1 Clostridia bacterium
AAACAAAAACTTATGAGATGGAATTTAACTCTTTGAATGGCAATTTTATGGTTGACCTAGAAAAAGAACTTTCTGGAAGTGAGAGGGTTGCTGTAAAATTTGCCAATGAGAGTTTGGATTTGCAATGTGTGTCTAACGATTTTGGAGTTGATTATGATAAAGTTTTAGAAATTGCCAGCAAAGAAATGAAGGGCAAAATTGAACTAAAAAAAGAATATTCAAAGTTAAATTGTGAGATGTATTTACGGGTGCTGGATAAAAAAGCAAATGGAAGTGAAGAAATTTTTTGGTGTTTTACAGTTTTAAATTGCGATAACGAAAATTATTCCATTGTAATTTCGACAAAAGACGGCTCAATTTTGGCAAAGTCTAATTGATAAAAAAGATAAAAAATGTGTATTTTTGATAAAAAATCGCATTTTTTGTTATTTTAAATGATTTTGTTGGCAATTTTTTGTTGTTGTGATATAATTTTTCTATGAGTAAAATGCATCAAATTAAAGAAGAGGCAAAAGAAAAGGTAATTGTTTTTTGTCCAATTGAGAATGAAAAAGAAAAGGAATATCAGTTTGCGGAAATTAGCAGACTGTGTTTTTCTGCTGATTTGGAGGTTGTAAAAATCTTTTCGCAGAGCATTGACTCTTTTAACAGAAGAACGGTTATGGGCAGTGGAAAGGTTGAGGAAATTAGGCAATTTTTAAAAGAAAATGAATGTGATTGCTTGGTTGTTGATTATCAACTCACCGGTTCTCAACTCCGCAACTTGTCAGAAGAGTTGCAAATTAAAGTGTTAGACAGAATCTTGTTGATTATTGATATCTTTGCTTTAAATGCAAAATCAAGCGAGGGAAAGATAGAGGTTAAGTTGGCACAAAACAGATATTTGCTCACAAGGTTGTCTTCGTTGCAAGGCAGTCAGGGTCGTTTTGGTGGAAAGGGGGCAGGAATGAGGGGGCCTGGTGAAACTAAATTGGAACTTGACAGAAGAAAACTTGAAAGAGAAATTTTGATGCTTGAAAAAGAGATTGTAAAAATCAAGAACGCAAGACAACAAAACAAAGTTTTGCGTGAAAAAAATGGAATTAAAAGTGTCGTGCTTGGGGGATATACCAATGCAGGGAAAAGTTCAATATTTAATTTGTTGACAAAAGAAAGCATTTATGCTGATGACAAACTTTTTGCAACGCTAGACACCACCAGCAGAAGATTGTTTTTGGGTGATGGAAAGTTTTGTCTTTTGACTGACACTGTTGGATTTATTAGCAAGTTGCCACACGAACTCGTTGAAAGTTTTTCGGCGACACTTGATGAAGTTAGGAATGCTGATTTGATTTTGCATATTGTAGATGTTGCAGATAGATTTTGTCAAAAGAACATTGAGATAACAAACAACATTTTAGATGGAATTGGCGCAACAAAGAAAAGAATTGTTATTCTTAATAAATGTGATTTGTTGACAATTCCTATTGAGATTCAGAAAAATCAAATGTTGTTTACGACAAAAAACAAAAATAAGGTTGATGCTCTAAAGAGCCTAATTCTGCAAGTTTTGGAAGAATAAAAAAAATTGCTTCAGAAGAAGCAATTTTTTTGTTGGCCTTATTTTTTTATTTTCAAGTTTTCGTTGAGTTTTTTAAGCAAAAATTCAAGGTCAACTCCGTGAACTTGGCTTGCTTGTTCAACGGTTTCCATTTGACTTACTGGACAAGAAATGCAGTGCATTCCAAAACCAAGAAAAACTTCGCCGAGATTTTCATCAAGTTCGATGATTTCTCCAATTGTCATATCTTTTGTTATCTTAATTTTTTTGTTCATATCTAACTCCTTTAAACCTGTTGCATTTTAGCATATTACAAAATGTTTGTCAATGATTGAAAATGTTGTCTGTGCAAAATTTGAAAAAATAAGATAAAAAAATGAAAAAGTTTGTCAAAATTTTGAAAAAATGCTCTGTTTTTTGATGTTTTTTCTTTTTTGAGTGTGTTGTGCATAAAATATTTTGAGGTGATATGTGGAAAATATTTCAAAAATTGTGCTGTCGTTAAATGGCGGAAAGAGAATTGGTTATGTGTTGGATATTGCAATTGATTTTGATGCGTTAGAAAAAGTTGGATATTATGTTGTTGATGAAGAAAGTGAAAGTGTTTTTCTTCTTAAAGATGCAGACATTGTTGAAAAGAAGTTTGATTATGTTGTGATTGACAATGAACAAACGCTTGAGTTTTGTGTTGTGTTGCCAAAGAGTTTAATTGGTAGGCAAGTTGTTTCGCAAAACGGACAAGATTTTGGAAGGGTGAAAAGTTTGAAGTTTTACAGAAAAAAACTTTCAAAGATTGTAACCGACAAATGTGAAGTTTTGGCAAGATTTGTTAAATGTTTTGGAGAAGATTTTGTTTTGCTTGGATTTGGTCGAAAAGTTTTAAGAAACAAAAGGCAAAGCTTTAAGAACTTTGTTGTGGAGGGGACTCAGTCTGTTGTGATAATGGAAAAAGAAAAGCAGGCGCTTGTTAAACCAGAAAAGATATGTCTTTCAACAGAGTTTTATGTTGGCAAGGTTTGCGTTGAAGATGTCTTTGGATATAACAATGAAAGGATAGTTTCAAGAGGGGAAAAGATTTCGAAGTCGATTGTAGAAAAAGCAAAACAACATAACTGTATTAATCAACTTTTCTTTTCTTTGCAAAGGGAAAAATAAATTAAAAAATGCAAAGTTGTTAAAAATTAAAAAATAATAAAAAAATGGCAAAAAAATATATTTTTTTAATAAAAAATGGCAAAAATATTGCAAATTTAATTATTTTTTTTAATTTTTAACATTTTTTTATTTAAATTTGCTTGCAACATTGTATGCTTGAAATTGTTTGAAGTGTATGAGATTTTTTTTATTTTGAAAATATTTTTTTGTTTTTCGTAAATTATTTATATATAAATAAATTATTTTTTTGCTTAATTTATTTGTATTTTTGGGTCGCTTTGTAGTATCATAATTAACGAGAGGGAAATTATGGTTAGAGTTATTCCTAGAAAGACAAAAGTTAAATCTGAATTTATTAGGGGGTTCACTGGGGTGGACCTCATTTTGGCGCTTGCGTTCATTGCGATAGCAATCGTTCTTTTTATGTCGCAATTTCCAATTCCGAGTTTGAACATTTGGCTTGCGATTGCTTGGGTGATTGTTGCGGTTTCAATGTTCTTAAAGCCTGCTGATGATTCGAGGTTTTATGTAACGATTATCTTCTTGCTTAGATATTCTGCACAAAAGAAAAAATTCTCAAAAGGCGATGGTAACGAAAAGAAAAACAACATTAAGGAAATGATTGCCTATGAGAGAATCTATCAAGACAAGTTCATTGATTTTGGACCTTATTATGGACAAGTCATTGAAGTGCAACCAATGTTCTTTACTTTGCTTACGGAATATTATCAAGACAATGTCATTGAAAGTTTTGCCAATGCTTTGAGAAGATTGACTCAAACACAAACTTGTTCGATTATTAAAATCAGTAAGCCAATGATTTTGGATAGATACATACATAACGAAAACCATAAATATGAAGTTCTTTACGATATGCAATATGATGGGCAAATCACTCAACAAGAAATTGATGCCAGAGCTCCTATCTTTGAAGAAAGGGTTTCTCTTTACGAGTTTATGAACAGACAAGCAAAAGTCTTTAAGGACCATTTCTATATGGTGGTTTATGACAAGGATAGAGAACTTCTTGACAACACTGTTGAAGGTATGATTGGTTCTATGGCGGCATCACTCAACCCAATCTATGCAAAAAGAGTTGAGGGAAATGATTTGGTTGTGTTCTTGAAAGCAAACTATGGAAAAGAGTTTGATGAAAGAGATTTGGAAGTTTTGCCAATCACTGAACACATCAACTGGGCAACTCCTGACAAAATCAAATTTAACATTGCAAGATATTTTGTTGATGGAAATTGTTATCGTTGCTTCAACTTGTCTGATTATCCTTTGGAAGTTGGAAATGCTTGGGGTGCTCCTGTGTTCTTGCTTGACAGAACAAGAGTAGTTATGAAATTTGTTCCAATGCCAAAGTTTGAATCTGAAAAGCAAATTGATAAAGCCATTATGGAAATGGAAACAAAGCTTTATAAGGCGGGAAGAAGTTCAACTCAAATTGAATTGCAAACCCACCTTGAAACTTTGAGAGGGTTGCTGATGAGTTTGAAAAACAACAACCAACAACTTTACAATGTAAACACCTATGTTGTGGCAGAAGATGCTGCAAAGAAAGAAGTTAGGGCGATGCTCAAACAAAGAGGGTTTAAATATACCGAGTTGTTCGCTAAACAAATTGACGGTTTTATTTCTTCAAATGTTTCAAGAAGAGATGCGTTGAAAGGCAACTTGCGTGGTATGCCTACATCAACTTTGGCGGCAACCTTCCCATTTATTTCAAATGCATTGCAGGATCCAAATGGAATCTATATGGGCGACAACGAATATCCTGTGTTTGTTGACTTCTTTAAGCGTGATAGAGAAAGAGTTAACTCGAATATGATGGTTATTGGAAAGTCTGGTTCGGGAAAGAGTTATGCAACAAAGACGCTCCTTACAAACTTGTCTGCTGACAACTGTAAGATTTTCATTCTTGACCCAGAAAACGAATATAAGGACTTAACAACAAACCTTGGTGGGAAGTTTATTGATGTTGGTTCGTCTATGCACGGTATCATTAACCCATTCCATGTTATTTCGTCTTTGGAGGCTGCAGAAGGTGAAACTGAAGAAGATGAGGAAGAAGAATTTGATGATTTTGGACGACCTATTGAAAAGAAAAAAGTTGAACAAAAGATTGACGACTCCTTCCCACAACACTTGCAGTTCTTGGAACAATTCTTTAGAGTTATTTTGGAAGGAATTAACTCTGATGCGTTTGAACTTTTGAACTCTCTTATCATTGATATGTATAAAGAGTTTAAAATTGATGTTAAGACAAATTTGGCAAAATTAAAACCAACAGATTATCCAACATTTGATGCTTTGTATGACTTGATTTTGAGAAGAATTAAGACTGCAAAAGATGAGTTCTCGCTTAGAAACTTGATGACTGTTGAAACTTACATTAAGAAGTTTGCAACGGGTGGGCGTAACAGTGCTTTGTGGAATGGTCCAACATCTATTGAAACAAAC
>JAGBBH010000032.1 GCA_017938505.1 Clostridia bacterium
TGATGGGTGTGTGATTACTATAAATCATTCTGATGGATTTGTTAGTGTTTATTCGTCTCTTGAAGAAGACGCTTTGGTTGCACAAGGAGACAAAGTTTCAAAGGGGCAACTTATTGGAAAGGCTGCTGCGACAGCGACTAATGAATCTTTAAGTGGTGGGCATTTGCATTTTCAATTGTTTAAAGACGGGAAAGAGGTTGATCCAAATAACTATTTAGATTTGCAAAACAAATAGTTAAAAAATTAGTTGATTTTTTGTGGTTAAATATGTTAAACTTTTTGTGTATGGAGGTTTAATGTATGATTAACGAAAAAGTTAAAGAATTGGTTGCAGAACAACTTGGAGTTGCAAAAGACACAATTTCTGATGATGCAAACATCATAGAAGATTTGGGTGCTGATTCTTTAGATGTTATTGAAATGCTTATGACATTGGAAGAGGAATTTGGTGTAACAATCCCTGATGATAAAATTAATCAAATTAAAACAATCAAACAAATCATTGAATTGATTGAAGAATGTCAAAAATAAAAAGGTGCAGACGATGAGCTGCATCTTTTTTTTGTTTTGTAACAATTTATGTCTCTTTTTTGTTTGATATGTTTCGACATAATTTGTCATAAATTGACAAGTTCTCTCATAAGTTTTTATGGGAGGAAAGAAAAATGAATGTTGAGATTGAAGAGAGAACTTTGGCGGAGGCAAGATATATTAGGGAAACGGAAGAAACAATAAGAAAAACTGCAAAGGTTTTTGGGTTAAGTAAAAGCACTGTGCACAATGACTTGTCAAAAAGATTGAAAAGTGTTGATGGCGAAATGTATGCAGATGTAAAAAAAATATTAGATAAGAACTTTTCGGAGAAACATATTAGAGGTGGATATTCTACTAAGAAAAAATATGAAAATGATTCGAGGGAAAAAGGTTGAAATTTTTTAAAATTAAAAATTAATAAAAAATGTGCAAAAATTACAAAAAAATAGCAAAAAATTGTGTTTTTTGCTATTTTTTATTGATTTTTTTGTTATTTTTAAATATTTTTGTGTATTTTTTTTGTGTTTGTATGTGTCAAAAATTTATTGCTAGAACAAAACGAAAGATAAAATTTTTTGAAAAATATTTAAAAATTGGCGGTTTGAATTAAAAATCAATTTTTCTAGAGGTTGAAAAATATTTTTATATTTTAATTATTTTTTTTGACAATATTTGACTTTAAGTTGCTATTTTATTTATAATATATTATATAAATTTTTGGCATTGTTTTTGTCAAAATTTAGGAGGCCTTATGAAAAAAATTGCTTTGAGCATTTTAAGTCTTTTTATTCTTTTGGGAGGAATCTTTGTTACCGCTTGCGATAAGAAGGTTTCTCTTTCTATTGCTCCTCAATATGAGGAAATAGAAATCTATACAAACAATAAAGGGGCGGCAGGCAACTACCAAGAAAAGATGGTTATTGTTGACCTTAAAAATTCCAACGATGGCATTGGGGTTGATGTCTTGACGGGGCAAGGCTCGGTGCACATATTGGAGGAAGAACCAGTTTCAAGAGGAAATGGACAATATTCATTTACCATTGTTGCTGATGAAAGTGGTGAGGCAAAAGTTAAGGTCTATGCCATTGAAGATTTTAGTCAGTCGGTTGAGATTTCGGTGTATGTTAAGACTATGCTTGAAAAAATTGTTCTCAATGCTGATGATGACTTTGAAGGAACTTCTCGCTTTGCTGTGCGTGGTCAAACAAAAAAACTTCAATCAGAAGATTACTTCAATTTGCTTCCATTGTCTGCAAATGTTAAGGATTTGATTTGGGAGTTTGCTGATGAAAGTTTGACAGACAAAAAAACTTTGGTTGTTGGAGGTGTGGAAAATGCGTGGATTGAAGATGGAAATGTTTTAAGGCTTTCTGAATCTGCAACGGTTTCAACAATCAAACTTAAGGCACTCTTTAAAAATGACACGAGCATTTTCAGGACTGTTGATTTGGAAGTTTTGAACAATGCAACAATTGACAGTCTTAAATTATTTTATGGTGCTGACAATTTTATTTTGTATGAAGGGGGGAAGACGAGAGTTGAGAGCCCTGAAGTGAGTCAAGAATTAAAAAGAAATGATTCTTCTCTTTCAAGAATGACGGGGAATGTTGTTGTAAATTCTCAATATTCTGTTGAACTTTTGCCAGAAGTTTACAGTTACACGACAAACAGATTTGGAGAAGTTGTGTTGTCTGAATATCCTCTTTCAGAAAGTGAGTTCCAAAAATATTTTACATTTAACATTTTGTCGAAAGTTGTTGACGCTGAAAGCAATAAGACTACATACGAATTTGAGATTGATTCAAGAGATGTTGAAGGTGGCGAAAAATTGTTTGGAAATTTCTGTTTCTTCTTCAACATTAAGTATGACGGATATAAATATAAAATTTCAACGAAAACCGATAACGCAAGACTTTATTTAAATATTGAATATACTGCACAAAAAATCGAATTGCTCAACAGTGATATGTCTAATTTGAACAATACGACCCTTGATATTTTCTCAAGTTATTCAAGCGGAAATGGTTATAAGATTAGTCCATTGATTTATCCAAATGATGTCGCTATTGACAATAATACATTTAAAATTCAAATAGAGAATGTTGGTTCGGGACTGCTGGAAGATTATGACAGCGTTAGCAAATTCTTGAAGATTTATCATTTGGGAAGACTTGTTGAATTTGTTCCTGTTGCAACAGGCTCGTCAACTTGGGTTTCAAAAAATCCAATTGAGAGCAATTCGGCACTTTATTTTGCTTCAGCTGAAGATGTGGACATTTTGGAAGGTGTGAAAGTTGACTTTATTTCTGTGGCAAACCCTATTTCTGTGAAAACTTCAATATATTTAAACCTCTACAAGATTTCAAATGAAAGTGAACTTACGATTAAAGAGGCGAAGTATAACGATATTGATTTGGTTTGGGAGGCGGCAGAACTTGAAGATAGGACATTTATATCTTCAAGCATCGCATCTCCAAGAAAACTTACATATACGATTATGGTGGAAGGAATTTCTACAAGTTCAGGTCTTTCTCTTAAAACAGAGAAAAATTCTCGTTTTGACTTCTCTGACATTAAACTTGTGGCTTCTGATAAAGATGCAACGGGGAAAAACTTTGTTGTGATAACTTTTGATGTTGAGTTGATTGGTTATAACTTTGCATCTGAGGTTAACTTCTGGCTTGAACATATTACGGGCAAGAAGTCAGATGAATATGTTGTTGAAGCATTTGTTCCTTTGACAAATGCGACTATTCAATCTGCTGACAACTCTAACACATCAATTTATATTAACGAATCGCTTTCACAATCTTTTGTTAAAGATGGCGGTTATGTAGTTGAAAGCGGCGAACTTGCTCACACTTCATCTTCTCTTTCTAAGATTGTTTTGGAAGCAGGTGTAAGTTTGCCAATTGACATTAATTTCAACAATGCAACACTTAGAGATGAAGGAATGAGATTCTCTTATTTTGCGTTGAGTGAATATGCAAAGACATATTATGATGGTCCAGATGTTGCACTTGCTGAAGATGCTTGGTTGAAGGCGGTTGAAGATTTTTCATCTTTTGATGCGGACAAGCTGTCTATAATTGCAACAACTCATCAAGGAAAGTTTTCAGAAGGGGGTTTGACTGGATTGTTTGACATTTCAAATGGCAGTTTGGTTGTAACTGACAATGCTTTCCAGGGATTTGTTTGTGTGGAATTTGATGGCTATGATGAAGAACATCAAGAAGCGACAATCTATAGATTCTTTGCCATTGAAAGTCTTTATTCGGTTAGAACTTTAAATTCAAACATTGAAACAAAAGAGTTGTTTACTTCAGAAACCTTGAGTTTTGTGGATATGTCAAGGTCCTATGTAGATGTTGTCGTGGCGCTTCGTTTTGATGAAAAAATTCCAACATATTCAAATGACTTGAGTTTGTTTGACATTACTTCAGAACTTATGGGCGAAGAGGCTTGGAAAGTGTCTGCTGGTGGAACAAGACTTGAAAACGACTATTATGTGATTAGTAATCTCTCTTTTGGAAATGAAGGAAGATATTTGAAGTTTAGAATTACAGCAAATTCTACTCAACTTCAAACAAAAGTTAATGACACGATTTCAATTGCATATGAAGATAAAAACGGTATTAATAGAAACACTGCAATTGAAATTTCAATTAAGAACGCAAAAAGAGTTGAACAGGTTGATTGGACAAATAGAACGGGAGAACAAAAAGATTTGGCAGATGGAGAAATTTATCTGAACTTGACGACAACTGTTGAAAGAGAAAAGTCATTTACTGTGTCAACTTCGGTTTATCC
>JAGBBH010000033.1 GCA_017938505.1 Clostridia bacterium
CCGTTGATTGAGAAGCCGTTATATTTAATGACTCTTCGTATGTTGTCCATAAAAAGATATGCTCTAAAGTTTCCAATGTGTGGATAATAATAAACTGTGGGACCACAAGAGTACATTCTTACAGTTCCATTGTCGTGTGTTATTTCTTCTTTTTTTCTTGTAAGTGAATTATAAAATTTAATCATAAAAAAATCCTCCAAACTTTAGCAGCACAGAAAGATTTTGCATCAGATTTTTTTGTTTAAATAAGTGCAAAGAGTTTCTAGCGCATAATCTATTTCACTGTTTTGTTCGTTGAAAAAAGCATTGAGTTCAGCCAAATAGGTTTCAAGTTCTTTTTTGCCTTTTTCCGTTAAAAACATAAGGCGACATCGTTTGTCAATTTCGCCTTGCTTTGAAACAACCAGCCCTTCAAGTTCAAGCTCTTTTGCCATAAGTGCAAAATTAGATTTTTTAAGACCCAACTTTTCAATAATCATACTGACAGAGAGGTTTTCATATTGAGAGATGAAATATAACACCTTAATTTTAAGCAAGTTGTTTTTGGCAAGATGCTTAGTAAGGTTTTCTGTCAATGCTTCAATTTCAAGTAGTTTGCCTATGTTCTTCATATTCCTAATTATATAAAATAGAGTTAAATTTTGCAACTAATTTGCTTGCATTTTAGACAAAAAGTTATTAAAATGATAACTGAAATCTAAAAATAAAGGATAGTTATGGCTTTAAAGGGAACTATTGAAGATATTGTATATAGGAATGAAGAAAATGGCTACACTGTTGCTCGACTTGAAAAGGACGATGCGGTTGTAACTGTCGTTGGAAAATTTATTGATGTTCAAGTTGGCGCAGAGGTTTCTCTTGAGGGAAAATATGAAAAAACCAAATATGGTGTGCAATATGCATTTACTTCTTATGAAATGTCTGCACCAAAGTCGTTGGAAGGCATTGAAAAATATTTGGGGAGTGGGCTTATTAAAGGAGTTGGCCCTGTAACTGCACGCAAGATTGTTGGCCATTTTGGAGAGAACACACTTGATGTTTTGGAATATACTCCTCAAATGTTGGCGGAGATAAGCGGTATCAGCGAAAAGAAAGCAATTGAAATTGGTTTTTCTTTCAAAGAACATAGAGAAGTTCAGACAACGATTATGTTTTTGCAAAACTTTCAAATTACAACCAATATGGCACTGAAAATTTATAATGTTTACAGGGACAAAACGACGGAAATTGTTAAAAACAATCCATATAAGTTGGTTGAAGATATTGACGGAATTGGTTTCATTTCTGCAGACAAAATTGCAAAAAATTCGGGGATTCCTCAAGACAGCTTGTTCAGAATAAGGGCGGGTTTGATTCACATTTTGAAAACTTCTTGTGAGAAAAATGGAAACACATATTTGCCAAAGGTTATGTTGTTTGAACAATCTGCAGAGGCACTTGAACTTGATTTGGAAGAATGTAAAGACAAGTTCGCAGAGGCTTTTGACAGTTTGTGTCTCGACAGAACTGCTGTTGTTACTTGGCTTGATGGCACTGAAATTGTAATGCTGTCAAAATATTATTATTTTGAGAATACAATTGCACAAAAACTTGTATGGCTCGCAAATTGTCAAAAGGAAGAAAATTTTGATTTAGAAGAAGAACTTGAAAATTTTCAAAATCGCAACAAAATTTCCTTGCATGAAGAACAAAAAAACGCAGTTGTTGGTGCAATTAACAATGGAGTGTTTGTTATCACTGGTGGACCGGGAACTGGAAAGACGACCATTATCAAGTGCATTTTGGAAATGCTTACAAATCAGCAAAAAACCGTATCTTTGGTTGCGCCAACAGGTCGTGCTGCAAAAAGAATGAGTGATAGCACGGGCAGAGAAGCAAAAACAATTCATCGCTTGCTGGAAGTTAATGTCATTCAAAATGACCAAAGTTTCTTTGTCCACAATGAAAGCAATCCATTAAAGACAGATGTTGTCATCGTTGACGAGGTTTCAATGGTTGATGCTGCGCTTATGTGTTCACTTCTTAAGGCACTGCCAAGAGATTGCAAACTTATTCTTGTCGGAGATAAAGACCAATTGCCAAGTGTTGGTGCCGGAAATGTTCTTGCTGACATTTTGGAAAGTGGTGTGGTTAAGTTTTGTATGTTGACAAAAATCTTTAGACAAGAAGAAAAAAGTTTGATTATCACAAATGCACACCTTATCAATGAAGGAAAAATGCCACTTATTGACAACTCTAGTATGGATTTCTTCTTTGACAGCAAAGGAGACCCTGAATCTATCAAAGATACAATTATGGACCTTGTTACAACAAGATTGCCAAGATTTCTTAAAATTGAACCTCAAGCGATTCAAGTGCTTGCACCACTTAAAGCTGGTGTTTGTGGAATTGAAAACCTCAACAAAGTTTTGCAAGAGAAGGTCAATCCTCCAGCACAAGAAAAAAGACAGGTTGAATATGGTCAAACAATTTTCAGAGAAGGCGACAAGGTTATGCAAATGAGCAATAACTATGAACTTGAATGGAAAAAACACGGAAGGTTCGCAGATGAAACAGGCAAAGGAGTGTTCAATGGCGACATTGGTTGCATTTCAACAATTGACCCTAACACAAGCGAGGTTGTTGTTGAGTTTGAAGATGGAAGAATTTGTCTTTATACAAGACCAGACCTGCAAGATTTGTCCCTGTCTTATGCAATTACAATTCATAAAAGTCAGGGCTCTGAATTTGACACAATTATCATTCCGGCAATCTCGGGTCCTAGCATAATCTTGACACGAAATTTGATTTACACTGCTGTAACTCGCGCGAAGAAAATGGTTGTCATTGTTGGTGAAAAGCAATATTTAAAAAGAATGGTTTCAAACAAATATACAGCAACGAGATTTACAATGTTAAAAACGCTTCTTATCAATGCAAACGAAAAAATCAAGACAATGTTTTAAAAAAACAAGTTGAATTATCAACTTGTTTTCTTTTTTGTTTTTGTTGTAGTTGTTGTCTTCTTTTTTCTGGTTGTAGTTGTAGGTTTTGCCTTTTCTTCTCTTTCTTTTTTCTGATTTTCAAGATATTCTTCAAAAGTCATATTTCTTGCAATTGCCTTTGTTGTTTCTGGTTGAGGTATTGTTGCAAGTTGTTCGGTTTGTTGCAAGTTGTCGTTTTCAAACTCGCTTCTTGAATCAGAGATAACTTCTGCTTCGGCACCCTTGCCTTTTTTCTTTTTGACTTTCTTAACTTCGTCATTTTGTGCTCGTTTTGCACGATGTTTGAGATACCATTCCTTGATATAATAAACTCCAACAAGTATCATAATTGTGCACAACACCATAGTTGCAAGGGTTGTTAGCACAGGGAATGTGAATTCTGTGATTGTAAAGAATTTCGACATTCCACAAAGAACTCCAACAATGCAAATTGCGGAGGCAAAAACACAAATGGTTCTTAAAATGTTTAAAGGCCAACAAATAAGAACGAGGTTTACAAAGCCGATACAAGTCAATAGCATTGTGGCAAGAGAAGAAAATTCTTCAGGGGTTAGGGTGTTTGTTCCATCGTGCAAAATGACAACTGTCAAGATGTTTACAAACATAACAAGTGCACAAGGGATAGATTTTTTCAAGACCTGAGGAATGAAATTTCCTCGAATGAGTGCTTTGTTTGGCTGGAATGTAAGGATAAACGAAGGAAGTCCAATTACAAACATTTCAAGTAGCAGCAGTTGTCTTGGGGTAAATGGATATGAAATTCTCAAAATGAGAGTTGTGATACAAAGCATAATTGTAAACAATGTTTTCATCAAATAAAGAACTGAAGAGTGCTGGACATTGTTGACAATTTGTCTGCCTTCTCTAACAATTGCGGGAAGTGCGGAGAAATTGCTATCCATCAAAACCAAGTGAGAGATGTTTCTTGCGACCTCGCTTCCATCTGCCATAGCAATTGAACAGTTGGCTTCTTTAAGGGCAAGAGTGTCATTAACGCCATCTCCGGTCATTGCAACTGTGTGTCCTAAAGTTTTTAAAGTTTTGATGATTGTGTGTTTTTGTTCAGGCGTAACCCTTCCAAACACAGTGAATTTGTCGGCAATTTGAGCAACTTCAGGCAAACTCATATTTTCAAGTGAGATATATTTGTCATAGTTTGTAACGCCAACTCTTTTTGCAATTTTAGAAACAGTAAGTGCATCATCGCCAGAAATGATTTTTACATCAACATTGTTTTCTTTGAACCAAGCAATTGTTTCAACAGCATCTTTTCTTATGTGGTCTTCTAAAATAAAGAAGGCAAGCAATTTTCCTGTTTTACCAGCGGTTTTTTCATTGTAAGCACGGTCATCTTCAATGAGGGAAATTACACGAAATCCTTTTTCCATATAAGAGTTCATAACTTTCTTCTGTTGTGCGGTTACGGTGCATTTAATAAATCCGACAGCACCTATATAATAGGTTTTTCCGTTTGTTAAGGTTGTGGCACTGTATTTTCGTTGAGATGAAAACTCTACAACGTTTTTAATTTCACTGTTAAGGTCTTTTCCAAAATGTTCAACAAGGGCAACGCTTGTTGCATTGTTTGTTTTTTGGTGTTGCAAGATGACTTTCATAACGCTTTTGATATCTTCTTCAGAGGCATTGTTTTGTGGAACCACTGAAACGACATTCATTGTTCCGTCGGTGATTGTTCCTGTTTTGTCAAGGCAGAGCACATCGGCACGAGCAAGCATTTCAATGGAGTATAGGTTTTTGACGAGAGTTTTCTTTCTTGACAGTTTGATAACTCCAACAGAAAGGCCGACGGTAATAAGTAAATACATTCCAGAAGGAATCATTCCGGTGATGGCACCACTTGTGTTTGTAATTGAGTTTTCAATCGTTGAACCAGACATATAGAATTCTTTGCAAAATGTAAGAACTCCGATTGGAATGAGAATAAGCAAGATGATTTTAATCAGACTGTTAAGGTCTTTAAAAAGGTTTGAAGTTTGAGGTTTGAAATCTTTTGTTTGCTCTGCAACTGTTTGAATGTAATTGCTTTTTCCAACCTTGTCAACTCTTGCATAACACATTCCAGAAACCAAGAAACTTCCTGCAAGCAAAAGGTCTCCCTCTTGTTTTTTGATAAGATTCGATTCGCCAGTGAGCAAACTTTCATTTGCCTCAACGGCACCTTCGATGATTATGCAGTCTGCAGGAATTTGATTTCCATTTTCCAAAACAACAATGTCATCAAGAAGCAAATCTTCTCCTTTGATTTCAAGTTGCAGACCTGTTCTGACAACTTTAATTTTTGGAGCAGTTACCATTGACAGTTTTTCAACAGTGTTTTTTGCTTTAATTTCTTGAATGATTGAAATTGCTGTGTTTGCAATGACAACGAACAAGAAAAGCAAATCTCCCCAGGCACCAACGCACATAAGGGCGATTGCAATTACGAGCCAAATGACATTAAAGACAGTGAAAACATTCTTGCAAATTATGTGCAAGTAAGAGTTTGAAGTTCTGATTTTTGTGTCATTGACAAGATGGTGTTCAATTCGTTCATTGACTTGTTCTTCAGAGAGTCCGTGGTCTTTGTCTGTTTGATAACGAATGACAGGCGTTTCTTGAACAACCTGTTTTTTCTTTTTTGATTTCTTTATTTTTTTCATAACACTTAAAGTTTATTAAATTTTTGGAAAAATGTCAAATTATAATTGACTTTTTTAGGAAATTATATTAATTTAAATATGAATATAAAGGCGAAATTTTTGTTTGGAGGAAGAATGTTTATTGATATCCCAGATTGTGCAAAAAAATTGGCAAAATTTTTCCCTGAAGGATTGTATGTTGTAGGTGGTTATGTTAGAAACAAACTTCTCAATCTTTCGGGAGGCGACATAGATTTAGCAAGTGATGTTGATATTGATGAGGTTGTAAAAAGACTTGAAGGCTCAGCGTTTGTTGCGAAGGTTAAAAATTTGCAGATGGGGACTTTGGAAATCTCTTGTCAAAAAACTGGGAGGATTTTTGAATATACTGCTTTTCGCAAGGAGAAATATTCGACTGATGGAAAACATTTTCCTGTTTCTGTTTCCCGAACTCATGACATAAGAGAAGATGCGATTCGTAGAGATTTCTCGATAAATTCAATTTACTACAACATTTCAAAAGATGAAATTGTGGATTTTTATCATGGAATTATAGATTTAAAGCAAAGGGTTGTTCGTTGCAACATAAATCCAGGTGATGTTTTGCAATATGATGGTGAAAGAATTTTGAGAATGATAAGGATTGCAGGGGAACTTGACTTTAAAATTGAAAAGCAAACAATGCTATCTGCAATCAAATTTTCTCAAAATATCAAAGCATTGCAAGGTGGTCGTAGATATAGGGAAATTCAAAAAATTCTCAATTGCGACCAAAGATATGGGGAGAGCAGGAGTGGGCTTAAAAGAGCGTTAAAACTTTTGAACTTGCTTTCTGCTTGGCATTGTTTTGGTTTGAAGTCTAAGAAAATTAAACATAAAATGTCTTTAAGAATGAAGTCAAAACAAGACAGGTTTTTGGGGTTGCTGATAGATATTGTTGACACCGAGAAACCAGAGTGTTTGGAAACATTTATAGAAGAATTTTTGTGTAAGCAATTTGCGTTCTCAAACGAAGAAGCGCAAAGAGTGTTTAAATATATGGCCGGTTATTATGACGCTTTGAATGGAATGAATAATAAGGAATATTTTTTCAAATATTACAACGATTGGGCGCAGATTTATCAATTGTTGAGTGGAAAGTCGAAACGGGTGCTTGCTAGATATAACTTCTTTTATCAATATATCATTGAACACGGGCTTGTCATTAAAGTTGATGATTTGGCTATAGACGAAAATGATATTAAAAGAAATTTTCCAGACATTGACAGAAAGAACTATGCCAAAATTTTAAAGAACCTTTTAAGCAAAGTCTTTGATGGAAAAGTTTTAAACAAAAAACAAGAACTTCTAGATGAAATAGAAAAAAATCTTCAAAATTACTGATTTTAATGTCAGTAATTTTTTTGTTTTAAATTTTATTTGCGTGCTTATAAAATAATTTTATTTTTTATTCACATAATAAAAATATGAAAAACACGGAAACAAAAAAATCTCAAAAAAATGCAAAAAAAGAGGCAAAAAACTCAAAAAAACTTCAAAAAACTGATAAAAATACAAAAAAACACAAAAAACAAAAAGGTTTTTTATGGTTTTTGGGGGTTTCTGCAATTGCCGTTGTGCTGCTATTGTGTTGTCAATTTTTGTTTGAAAACACACTTACGGGGAAAGAAAAGTTTTATGAAAATACAAAAATAAATGGCATTGATGTTGGAGGAATGTCGGTTGCGGAGGCAGAAAATGTTGTTTTAACAGATATGCTTGAAGCCAGAAAAGATGTCGAAATTGAATTAACTTCCAAAGATAAATCGTGGGTTTTGGAAGGAAAAGATTTTGAAGTGTCAAACAAACTTCAGCCCATCATTGCTGAAATTTCAAGATATGGAAAGGACGGAAACTTTTTTCAAAATTTAAAAAAGGAAAACCAAATAAAAAAAGAAGGAAAAGATTTTCAAATTTCCTATACGAATGTTTTGTCAGATATAGACGCAAAACTTGATGAAATAATTTCTGAAGTTGAACAAGAAAGTGTTGCTGCAAGTTTGGTGTTTGATACAACAAAGGAATTTCCATTTTTTGTCGATGAAGGACAAAACGCCATTTTGGTAAATAGGGATAAACTTTATCAAGAAATTGACAATGCTCTTAAAAGTTCAAAAAAAGTCTCAATTGAAATTCCTATCTTTGAAACAGAGAATGAATTTGATGTTGAGGGATTGAAAAACAGTGTAATAAAAAGAAGTGAGTTTGTTACTAATTATGACAAAAGTTCTCAAAGCAGGAAGTCCAACATTTGTCAGGCACTTTTAAAGTTTAATGGTATGATTGTTCAACCAGGGGAAACGATTTCATTTAATGAAGTAACAGGACCAAGAACAGAAGAAAACGGTTATAAAAATGCTCACATTCTTGTAGGTGGAGTTTATGTTGATGGTGTTGGTGGAGGGGTATGTCAAGCTTCGACAACGCTTTATAATGCATTGCTTTTGGCAGATGTTGAAATTTTGACTGTAAATCATCACACAATTCCAGCGTCTTATGTTCCTTTGTCATTTGACGCTATGGTATCTGGCGGATATTCGGACCTTGTGTTTAAAAATAACCTAGACAACCCAATTTACATAAGAACTTCTTGTGATTCAAGCAATGTTAAAGTTGAGATTTATGGAGCAAAATTTGATGATGGAATAACACAAATCAAACAAAGGTCAGAACTTGTCAAAGTTTTGACGCATAATGGCGATAAAATTGTTGGAGATGTGAAGGGGGAATATTCTAATAAGGTGCTCTATAAAGGGGAGTATTATAGAGTAAAGTATCCTAGAGAGGGGTATGAAAGTAAAGGTTATTTACAATATTACAAAGATGGCGAACTTGCCAAGGAAAAAGAAGTGAGGCACGATTTCTATCCGGCTCAAGAAGGAATAGTTGTTGAAGGTGTTGAAGATATTGGAGAAGGAATGGTTGTTCCTGCAAGTGATGTAAAAATAATCAAACCGCAAAAACACACAAATCTTTCACAAGAGGGTGTAAGGGCGAAACTTGAAAAAACAAATCCAACAGAAAGCAATCCATAGTCTAGAGAGAAGAAATGAAAGAACAAACATTGAGTGTAAAAAAGAAGATTTTAAGAATTTTAATTGTATTGACTGTTGTTGCGGTTGTTGTTGGAATGACATATTATGTCCTCAAAAAGACAGGTGCTTGGGAAAGTGTTAATTCGGTTGAGAAAATAAAAACACTGATATTGTCATTGGGGTTTTATGGTAGGTTGTTTTTTGTGTTGTTGCAATTTTTGCAGGTAACTTTTTTGCCTATTCCTTCAACAATAACTACTTTGGCAGGACTTCTTGTGTATGGACCTTTGCAAACATCGCTTTTGAGTTTGTCTGGAATTTTGCTAGGTAGCACATTTGCCTTTTTTCTTGGCAGACAGTTTGGTAGAAAAATTGTAACATTTATGGTTGGCACAGAGAGTTGCAAGAAATGGACAAAATTTTTGACAGAAGCAAAATATTCGTTTTTTATAATGATGATTTTGCCAATTTTTCCTGATGATATTTTGTGTTTGGTGGCGGGACTAACTGATATGTCCTGGGCATTTTTTGTGATTACAAATTTAATCTCCAGACCATTGGCGGTGTTTTCTACCTGCTTTTTGGGAAGCGGAGATATAATCCCTTATGAGGGGTGGGGATTGGTTGTGTGGGCAATTCTTTTGATTGGGGTTGCTGTTGTTCTGTATTTGTCTTTTAAGTATCGCAAACAAATTGAAATCTTTTTAAAGAAAAAATTTTCAAGATTAAAACATTTGCAAAAATAAGATAAAAATTAATAAAAATTAATAAAAATTAATAAAAAAACTGTAAAAATTCAATATTTTTTTATTTTTAATGGGTTTTTATGTTTTTTTGTTTATATTTTATGTTTTTTTGTTATTTTTTTAAAATTAAAATAAGACCTTCTTTAATCTGTTTTGGAGAAATTTGATTATCTAATAAAATTTTCGTGCTGTCAATTTCAAATTTTTCAGAAATGTTTTTTAATGTTTCTCCCTTTTTTACTTGATAAAATTCGGGGACTCGTCTTTTTATGCTCAATGTAAAACCCTCCAAAATTGTAATAAATTTCATTGTGCGTTTATAAAGTAATTATATGAAATCAATTTTTAAAAATGTTTTTTTGATTACTGTATTTACAATGTTGACCCGAATGCTTGGGTTCTTTTTTAGAATTTTTCTTTCAAGAACAATTGGGGCTGAAGCGTTGGGTTTATATCAAGTAGCATTGTCAGTTTTTATGGTTTTGCTTACTGTTGTTTCAAGTGGTTTTACTCTTATTATTTCAAGAATGACTGCTGGTTATAGAGTTGGTTCAGACAGAAAGGCGATTGGCAGTTTGGTTTCGACTTGTGCAATTATTGGACTGGTTGTTAGCGTGTTTTTATGTCTTGTAATTTTCGTGTTTAGAAATTTGTTTCAAAACTTGTTTACTGATGAAAATTGTATAAACATTTTGATTATATTGCTCCCTTCATTGGTATTTTCTGCCATTTACAGTGTGTTTAGAGGTGCAATGTGGGGGAATGACAACTATTTTGGCTTGTGTGTTTCTGAACTTGTTGAACAGATTGTAAAAATTGTGATTTGCGTTTTGTTGCTTGCTTCGGGAATGTCCGCAATTCAAAATGCAATGTCGGTTGCTTGGTCGTTTACTTTTTCTTGCTTTGTTTCTTCAGTGTTTGTTGTGTTGTTGTATTTTGTTTATGGTGGAAAAATAAATAAACCTACAAAAATTTATAAAAGCGTTCTAAAGCAATCTGCGCCAATAACAGCTGTAAGGGTTATTGCAAGCTTTACACAACCGCTTATTGCGTTGATTTTGCCTGCACAACTTGTTCTTGCTGGATACACATCAAATCAGGCTATGGGACTTTATGGAATTGCAATGGGAATGACTTTTCCTATTTTGTTTTTGCCGTCTGCGCTTATTGGTTCTCTTGCAACTGCACTTGTTCCAGACATTTCAATGGCAATGGTTCAAAATGACAACAAACACATTGAAGGCAGGGTGAAATCTTCATTGACTTTTGCAATGTTTGTTTCGTTTCTAATTGTTCCTGTTTTCGTTGCAATAGGGGACAAGTTTGGTATTTTACTTTATAATGAAGTTTTGAGTGGAACACTATTGCAAATGTCTGCATGGATTATGATTCCAATGGGAATAACAAATATCACCTCAGCGATTCTAAATTCTGTTGGAATGGAGGTAAAGTCGTTTGTCAACTATGTGGTAGGCGGTGTATTTATGTTTTTGTCAATCATTTGTTTGACAAGATATATTGGTATAAATGCACTGATTCTTGGCATGGGAGGTTCTTCTGTCATTTCTGCTTCTTTAAACATTTTGATGTTGAAGAAAAAATTGTCTATAAAAGTTGGAATCCTGAAGAATTTGTTTTTGTTGATAGGTTGTGCTTTGCCGACAATTGCAATAACCTCTTTTTTGAGTTCGATTCTTTCAAATGTTTTGCCTTTGTTTTTTGATTTGGCAATTTCAACTTTTGTTGGGGTGGCAATTTATTTGTTGTTGTGTATGGTTTTCAATGTTGTAGATATTTCTGTTTATTTGGTAAAAATAAAAGAAAAAATTGCGAAAAAGCATCAAAAAATGCAAAAAAAATGAAAAAATAATATTTTTTTGTGTTTTTTGTTGAAAGTTTTCTTTGTTTGGACAAAAAATAAATAAAAAAAGAGAATATATTTGTTGAAAAACTACAAATAATATGGTTATGTTAACGACTATATTTAGAGTTCTGATAATTTATCTTGTGGTTTTGATTTTATATAGAATTATGGGGAAAAGACAGTTGGGGCAAATGCAACCGTTTGAGCTGGTTTTAACTTTGATTATTGCTGATCTTGCAACAATTCCTATGGCAGAAATTTCTGTGCCAGTTCTTCATGGAATCATTCCTCTTTTAACTTTGACTTTAATTCATTTTGTCTTGACTTTGCTTTCAAAGTTTAGCAACAAATTTGCAAACTTTTTGAGTGGAAAACCTGTTATTGTAATCAATCCCGACGGGATAGATTATAGGGCGCTGAAAAATTTAAACCTTTCAGTTGATGATGTTTTTGAGGCGATTCGAGGGTGTGGTTTTTTTAGCATTGAACAAATTCAATATGCCATTATGGAAACGAATGGAAAAATGACCGTTTTGCCTAAAGGACAATTTTCTCCTTTAACTCCAGCAACGGTTGGCAAGCAAGTGGAAGAATCCGTTATTCCTATAAACATAATTAACGAAGGAAAAATTAACAAACAAAACCTGCAAGTTGCCAAACTGTCTGAAATTGATTTGAAAAAAATTTTTGAACAAGCAAAAATTAAAAAAGTAAAAGAAATTTTGGTTCTTACTGTAGATAAATCGGGAGGTGTTTATTTGCAAAAATTTGGAGAAAAATATCAAACTTTGCAAATTTCTCCGTTGGGGCAGGTGGAAGAATGACAAAGGTGAATTTGATTAAGTATTTCTCTTTGGCTGTTGTGCTTTTCCTGCTTATTGGAATAAGTGTGGTGGAGGACAGGTTGGTCGTAAGTTCGTTGAAAGAAGTTAAACGAATCTGTTATGAGATTGAGAGTGTGGCGGAAGAAAATGGAGGGATTGTCAATGGGGAGGTTGCAAGTCTTGTTGACAATTTGGAATATTCTTGGACAAAAAACGAAAGCAAGTTGTGTTTTTTAGTTAATCACAAATCAATTGAGCAGCTCGGAATTGAAATTGTTAGATTGAAAACATATATAGATGAGGAAGAAGAAATTGAGTTTTTTGTTTCTTTGGAGATAATAAAGCATTATGTTGAAACATTCCAACATTTTATGGGTGCAAGTTTTCATAACATTCTTTAGAACAAAAAAAAGAACAAAAAGTTCTTTTTTTTGTTTTGTTGAAATATATTACCAAACCTTCTCTTTGCGTTTATAATGAATTACAAATGCAATGATTACAGAAATCAAAAGGATAATTGCAATAATAATTATAATTATCCACCAATATGAGCTTTTTTGTTCTTTGATTGTTGACAAATCTTCAAGCATAAGCACAATGTCTTTTTTGTTGGCATTTTTTTCGCTTACTCTGATTGTGCAATAAACGGTCCAAGTCCCTTCTATGTCGTTGGAGTCAAACACAAAATTATTTCCCGTTGTTTTTGCAAGTGATTGCCATATTGGTTTATAGTTTGAATATTCAATAGGACTTGCGTCTTTCATCTTTTGAGTGAGAATGTATTGATAGTTTTCAATGTCTTCGCCAACAACTTTCCATTGCAAGTAATTTGGGTTGACATATTTATATAAATCTGTTGATAAGTATAAATTAAAAATGTTCATCAATTTGTTCGAACTTGAAACTGAGTAGAAAATTTTTGTGTCTTTTGGGTCAATTTTGTCAACTTCATCTGGAACAATTGCAACATAGATGTCTCCAAATGAAATTGTTCTCGTTTCCTCTCCATCAAGATAACTGTAACGGAAGTCGAATTTGAATAAGCCAAAATCTTTTCCTCTGCATCTGATTTCGCTTTCTGTAATGTTTGCATTGCTGTCTGTGTGGTATAAGAAGTTTGTTGTTGTGAAACGATTGTTTGTTATGTTTGTCTGATAAAGTGTTTCGGTTGTTGGTTTATAGTTTGGTGTTGCTTGACTGAGAGGAACTTTTAAATCATCAGATTGCACGGCGGTAAGAAGAAATGAAAAATTGCTAAATTTTTGTGCAACATAAGTTATGTTTGAAGTAATTTTAAATTCCAAAGAGGCAAGTTGGCTCCATTTGAAAACAAAAAAATCTATTTCTTCACCAACATAGTTTTCCACGATTTGTTGATTTTTTTCAAGAATGTTGTTTTTTCTGGATTTTGCTGACATTGTTGCGGAAAAATAACTGTCTGAAACTGTGTGAGAGATGAATTCTTCTGCGTAGGTGTCGGCAAAAGTTATTCCGTGTTGCATACATGGAAAAATGATGGCCACTAGACAAAGCAAAGAAAACCAGAAACTTAAAAATGCGGATTTTTTGTTTTTTTTCATTTGAAATGTTTTCATCACATTTAGTTTATCATATATTTTGTTTTTTTAAAAACAATTTTTAAACATTTTTTGATTTGTTTAACATTTTCTTTGTTGACAAATTTGTTTATATTAATTATAATTAAAATATGGAAACGGAAATTTTAGAAAAAGAGATAGCAGAAAGCGTAGAAAAAAATCAAATCAGTTTTGATTTTTTGCAGGAAAACCCTAAAACTCAAACGGTTGTAAGTGCAGAAAGTTTTGATTGGGTCGCAGAAGAAACTCTCGTCATCATTGTTAGGGCGGAAGAAAATTTCTCTGCGGAATTTTCCATTTGTGGAAAGAAAATGATTGACTGGGTGAGTCTTTCTTGCCACATTTGTCAAACAAAAATCATTGAGCAACCAAAAGAAGAAGATTTCCTTGAAACTATCAGAAACTGCGGGGAAGGTTTTAAGTATGTTGCAGTTCTTTATAGCGATACCCCTTTGCTAAAAAAATCGACCTTCTTGGAAATTATGAAACTTTTCAGTTCAAGAGATATGAATGTTATGAAACTTAAAAGAGGCTTTGTTTTTAAAGCAGAATTTCTTAAGACTGCAACAGTTATTTTGTCCGCCGCTGTTGAAGATTTTGGGGAAGACGACTTTTTGGTTGTTGATAATTCAGCAAAACTTTCCTATGCTTTTGCAATTTTGAATGGGAGAATTTTAAGTTATCACAGACAAAATGGGGTTGTTATGTTTGGCGAAAACACAATTTTCATTGATGCAGATGTTGAAATTGAAAAAGGTGCGATTATTTATCCAAACAACATTATTAAAGGCGAAAGTTACATTGGGAAAAACGCCATTTTGGAAAGCGGAAACTTTATTGTTGACACGATTGTTTGTGATGAGGCGTTTGTGTGTCAAAGTTATCTTGAAGAAAGCAAGGTGGAGTCTTCAAAGGTCGTTGGTCCATTTGCAAAGCTTATCAATCAAAAAATTTAGGAAGGGATTATGAACATTATCATTGGACTTGGAAATCCTGAAAAAAAATATTATGGAACTTATCACAATGTTGGATTTGCATGCGTTGATGCTCTGGCGAATAAGTTGGGAATTTCTTTTGACAAACAAAAATGCAAAGCTGACGTTGCAGAAGGAACTTTTAACGGCGAAAAAATCCTTTTGGTAAAACCGTTGACCTATATGAATTTAAGCGGTGAATGTGTAGTTATGCTTAAACAAAAGTTTAAAGATGCTCGCATTTTAGTTGTGGTTGACGACATTGATTTGCCAAAGGGAAACATTCGTTATCGTGAAAAGGGGTCGGCAGGAACGCATAATGGGCTTAGAAGCATTGTTGCATACATTGGCCAAGACTTTGAAAGGATTAAAGTTGGGATTGGCAGGGATATTTCTCTTGACTTGGCAGATTATGTGCTGTCAAAATATGATGAAAAGGTTTTTGAACCTATTATAGCAAAAGTCGTTGAAGAAATTTGTGAGAGAATTTCTTGATATGATGAATTTTATTGAATTTTTAAAGGAATATAATCTTTCTCAACATAAACAGTTGGGAGGTTTTTTTATTGGCGAAAAGGTTTTGTTTTGTGCAATGCAAGACAAATTTATTTATGTTTGTGGAGATTTTGTAACGGCTAGCAAACTTAAGAAAGGGCTGCTTGATTGTGGCAAGAGTGTTGAGATTGTTTCTTGTGGGAGAGAAAATGAAGATGAGGCAGATGTAAATCTTCTTCCTTTTGCACAAAATGTTTCTTTGTTTTTAAATGGAAAACTTGATGCACTTGTGTTTTTGCCTTCTTCACTTTCAACAAAATTCAATCTAAAATTTTTAAAGCAGAAGTTGGTTTTGGAAGTTGGTAAAGATTGCGATTTTGAAAAACTTTCCAAACAACTTTCTGATTTTGGTTATGAACGGGTGGACTATGTAACAAGTGTTGGGCAGTTTGCCATTAGGGGAGAAATTCTAGACATTTTTGTTGCTGGAGATGAAAGTCCTTGTCGTGTTGAGTTTTTTGATGAAGAGATTGAAAAAATTTCAAATTTTGAATTTTCTTCGATGAAAACGCTGAAAAATCTCGAAAAAATTGAAATTTTTCCTACAATTTTACCATTTGGAAACAATTCTCTGTTTGATTTGGGAAAAAATATCATTGTTGATGAACCTGTTAAAATTTCAAACGAATGTAAAATTTTGCATAAAGCAAGAGAAGAACTCTCTTGGGATTGGCAAGATAAATTCTTGAATTTTGATGAGGTTGATTTAAAGAAGTTTACAGTTTTTTCAAACGCAGAAGGCAGTGCGTTTGAGAATAAAACAATTGGTGCAAAGAACTATATCACAGATTTTTTGACTTTGAAAAAAGACATAACTATGTATGCAGACGGGAATTTGAATGTCTTTTTGTTTGCAGGTAAATATTTTGAAATCTTGCAAGAGTTTTTGCTTATTAGCAAAATTCAATATAGGGTCTTTGATGGACAATTGGAAGATAATGTTCACATTTACATTTGCAGAGAATATTTCCCATATTCGTTCAGTTTTTTGGGGAGCGATATTGTTGGCATTGGCACTGATGATATGTATAAAAATCAAAAGGTTGATTATCGAAGTGGCAAGCAGAATTTTTCTTATCTTCCAAAAGTGGGAGATTTTGTCGTTCACTCTTTTTATGGGGTGGGAAGATGTAAAGACATTGTAAGGCTTAAACTTTCAACATTTGAAAAGGACTATTTTGTTCTGGAATATAAAAATGGTGCGTTGCTTTATCTTCCTTCAGAGCAAGCAAACCTCGTGTCGTCTTATGTTGGTGCTGACAATCCAAAACTTAATGGATTGGGGTCAACTGAATGGACAAGGTTGAAACAAAAAGTAAAGGAAGACTTGAAAGAAATTGCCATTCAACTTGCTGGAATATACAAGGAAAGGCAGGTTAAGAAAGGGTTTGCTTGTGAAAGAGATGAGGCTCTTGAAAAACAATTTGATGACAGTTTTGAGTTTGAATTGACTATGGACCAGGCGCAGGCAATTGTTGATGTTGACAAAGATATGGAAAGCGACAAGATTATGGACAGGCTCATTTGTGGAGATGTTGGATTTGGAAAAACTGAAGTTGCTTTTCGTGCGATTTTTAAGGCGGTTTACAATGGCAAGCAAGTTGCTTTTCTTTGTCCAACGACAATTTTGTCTGAACAGCATTTTAGAAGTGCAAAGCAAAGATTTTCTGGGTTTGATTTGCGAATTGAGGTCTTAAACAGATTTAAAACAGAAAAAGAAACAAAAGAAATTTATAAAAAACTTGCAGATGGAAAGATTGATATCTTGATTGGAACCCACAAGATTTTGAACGAAAAAATCAAATTTAAAGATTTGGGACTTCTTGTTCTTGATGAAGAACAGCGTTTTGGGGTTAAAGACAAAGAAAAAATCAAAAGAATGAAAACTGATGTTGATGTTTTAACTCTGTCTGCAACTCCAATTCCAAGAACTTTGCATATGTCCCTTTCGGGGATTAGGGACATAAGTGTCATTGCCACACCTCCTCGTGATAGGCTTCCAATTCAAACCTATGTAAGTCCTTACAGCGACCAGCTTTTGCAAGATGTTGTTTCGAGAGAACTTTCAAGAAACGGAAAGGCTCTCGTGCTTTTCAATAAAGTTGCAGAAATTTACAATTTCAGGTCGCATATTGCTTCTCTTTTGCCAAATGCCAAAATTGGGGTTGCACACGGACAAATGATGGAGCAAGAACTTGCGAAAGTTATCAATGATTTGTATGAAGATAAATTCAATTTGTTTATTTCAACAACACTCATTGAAAACGGAGTTGATTTGCCAACCTTAAACACTTTGTTTGTTGTTGATTGCGATATGTTGGGACTAAGTCAACTTTACCAAATTCGTGGAAGAATCGGGAGATCTGACAAACTCGCTTATGCATATTTGACCTATAATGGCGGAAAAGTTTTGACAGAAGACGCATACAAGCGATTGGAGGCGATTAAAGAATTTAGAGAACTTGGAAGCGGATTTAAAATTGCTGTTAGAGATCTTGAAATTCGTGGGGCAGGAAACATTTTAGGTAAAGAACAGCACGGGCATATGCAAAAGGTTGGATATGATATGTATGTCAAACTTCTTGAAGAGGTTACAAAGGAAATTTCTGGAGAGAAGATTGCGCCAGAAAAAGAAATTAAGATGGAACTTGTTCTTGATGCTTATATCAGCGAAAATTATGTTTCAAGTCAGGAAGAAAGAATTTTGTTTTATAACCGCATAAGCAAAATTGCAGATGATGAAAGTTATAAACAAATTCTAGCAAGTTTGACAGAAAGTTATGGAGATGTTCCTGTGGAAGTGGTGAATTTGTGTAAAATTGCATTCCTCAAAAATCTTGCGGCACAATTTAATGTTCAAAAAATTACCATTAATGCAAGGGATTGTTTGGTATATTTTTATAAATCTGTGGAGATTATTGATAGTAGGCTTTCTCAAGTTGGAAAGTTCTATGATTGTTGTTTAAAATTTGAGAATGTCCCTGTTTGGAAGATAAATGCTTCGGGAAAAGTCGTTGAAAAGGTTGATTTGCTTATAGAAATCTTCTCAAATGCCGGGTCAGTGAAAAAAGATTGAGAAAATCTTTAACAATTACTTGAAATTTGTTGTATTTTGTTTTATAATAAGATAGTTTAACCCTCGCTGGACCATTTTGCGGGGTGATTATGCAGAAAATTTTTTACTTGGAGTTTATTGTGAAAAGAAAATTTGCGATGTTATTGATTGTTATGCTGATGTGCGTGTCTGTGCTTACAGGTTGTTCTTTGGTCGGCAGAAATGAGAAAAAATATTATGAGGCAGTTGTTTGTACCATAACATATCAAGACGGTGAAACAGAAGAGATTACAAAAAGAGATTTGATTAATGCTTACAACAGCTATGGTTACAACTATGTTGAAAACTATGGTTATGAAATGAAAAAGGCAATTGAAACAACTCTTGATACCATTGTTGACAATCGTTTGACAATTAGAGCAGTTGAAAACCATTATAAAAACAATCCAACTGAAGGAAAAATGTTGAACGAAAATGAAACAACTTACATTTGGGACAAAACTTATGATGCAATCTATTCTAATTTGAGAACCTATTTCAATGAAGTTACGGGAAATAAAGAATATGGCGAAGAAACAGAAGAAGAAAAAAATGCTTCAGTTTATGCTCCTTATGAAAAACAAGCATACCTTGAAAAAGTTGATGGTGCTTATGTAATCAAGAAAAAAGTTTCAGCTTCAACAATTAGAGAAACTTATAAAGCAAGAAAAGTTGGTGAAGTTTATGTAGATTATGACTTTGTTGATGCAGAAGGAAACTATGTGTTTAAAGACGCAATGTATGAACAAATTCAAGACTTGACAAAAGTTGCAAACAAACAAAGTGCAACAAGTTGGAAGGAAGCGTTTAACAAATATATTGATGTAATTAAAGACAACTACACTTATATGGACTTCAAAAATGATAAAGAATGTTTCATTTTTGAAATGGATCGTGTAAACAAAATTTTGAAAGACAATTATATTGTTGAAAAATATGGTGTAATTTACAACAGAGAAAATCACGAAGGTGCTGATGTTGCAAATGTAACAGTAAAGAATGTCTTGGAACACTATTCTTCAAAAGTTAGAGCTGATTTCGTTAAGTATGGCTTGGAAAACAACTCTGCTTATGGCAATGACATTTTGGATAATGTTGGTGATATTGATTATGTAAAAGATGATTCAGATTATTTCTATGTTGCTTCAATAAAATTGGATTTTGATGAAGACCAACAAGCAAAATATGATATGTATAAGGCAGCAAAAGATAACAGAAGCATCACTGTTGAACAATATAACAAATTTGTGAAGGAACTTTATCAATCTGTTTATGCAACAGAAAGAAATGCTGAAACAGGTGAAAAAATTGAAGGAAACACAATCAGTGCACAAAACCTTTTGACAGAAATCAAAACAGCGGTTGCAAGTGCTGGTGGTTATGATGATGACGAAACAGCTGATTACAACAAAAATGTTTCTTACAGAAAGGCAGAGGCTTTCAGAAAATATCTTTATCTTTTCAATGATGATGACTCATTGAAGGGTGCGGATTACAACACTGTTTTTGGTGTTGATGCAAAGAATGAAGTTCTTGCAAAAGAAGATTTTGGTGCAGATAACATTAAAAATGCAATTTTGGCACTTTATAATGAAGGAAATGCAAAAGTTGGAGATGTTTCTGAATTGGTAGAAACAGAAGATGGAATTTATATTTTCTTCTTTGCTGGAAATGTTGAAAACCTTTTTGGTGGAATTGATGAAAATTTTGATGTTTCAAGACAATCAGTTGCCATTGAAAAGTTGGCTTCTACAAGATTAAACATTTTCTCTGAAAAGACTGTTTTTGATGTTATTTATGAAGAACTTACAAAAGACAATTTTGCAACTTTTGAAAATATGAATATGTCATATTTAAGAAGTTCTCTTGTTAAAGAAGATGGAATTGTTTTTGTTGAAAACAACATTAAAGATATGTATAAATAATTTTGCGGCTTTGACAAAATAATTTATTAAACAACTCTTGTTTTAAATTGACAAGGGTTGTTTTTTTTGTTAAAATATTGTTATAATGGAAGAAAATAAAGAGATTGTTGAATTGAATAACGAAGAAGTTGCTTCTAAAAAGAAACAATCTTTTTTTTCACGCATAATTGAAAAACATAAAGAAAAGAAGGCAAAAAAACTTGAGCAAATAAACAAGGAAAAACTTTCTGAAGCTGAACATAAAAAAGTTGAAGAAAAACTGGTCGAGGCATCAAAGGAAGTTGAGCAGAAAAGTTCGAAAAAGAAAAAAATTAAGAATGTGTTGTTCTTTATTTTGAATGTTGTGCTTGTTGCTGGAATTTTGATGTGGAACATTTTTTCAAGTGATGATTTTACCCCTCTTAATTTATCGGAAATTAAATTTCAATATGTTGCAGTTGTGTTGTTTTTCCTGGTGTTGATTGTTGTTTTTGATGTTATGGCGGTTCATAGAATGATTTACAGAAAAACAATGCGTTCTCGCTGGGCATTGGCATATAAATCCACTTCCATCTTGCGTTATTATGATGCTGTAACGCCAATGGCGACGGGTGGACAGGCATTTATGGTAACTTATCTCACTTCAAGAGATGTTCCTGGTTCAACCGCACTGTCAATTCCAATTGCAAAATTGTTGTTTCAAAATTCTGCTTGGTTGATTATTACCGCTGTTTGCCTTGTTGTTTCTTTTGCAACAGGAATGTCTTCGCTTGTGTCTGTGGCAAGTATTCTTGGTTTTATCTTGGCATTTGCATTGTTGGCAATTATTTTGCTTTTATCTTTGTCAAAAAAAGTTGGGAATAAACTTGTTACATGGGTGCTAAAACTTCTTGTAAAGATGAGAATCTTGAAAAATTACGACAAGCATTATGCAAAGGTTCAACATTTTGTTGAAGATTATCAAAACATTATGAAGGAATATGGAAAAACAAAGTTTGATATAGTCTATCAAATTGTTCTTCACGGATTCAGAAATATTTTGTTGTTCTCAATTCCTTATTTTATTTATTTGGCCTTTCCGCCATCGGAAGGTGCGGCTATTGGTGATTTTTCAACATTTTTTGTTTATGCGGCAATGATTGATTTGGCATCAAGTTTCATTCCTTTGCCGGGTGGAACGGGAATGAATGAAATTACTTTCACGGCACTTTTTAGTCAATATCTTAAAGGACATACTTTTTGGGCATTGTTGCTCTGGAGGTTTTGTTCATATTATTTCTATCTGTTGCAAGGGTTGGGGGTTGTTTCATATGATGCTGTCTATGGCAACAGAAAATATCGTTGGGTCAAAAAGAAGTTTAATCTTCAACAAGAGAGTCAAGAGTTTAAACGCCTTCAGATTGAAGTCTTTAGGCAAGAAAGGAACAAAAGAAGAAGAAAACAAAAAGTTTAATTTGTTTAGAATAAATGAGAACTCATTGATTAAAATAAGTTTATGAAAAAGAGTTCTTATATGTGGTTGTTTGTGGTAATAGCTTTGTCAGTTTTGTTGGCAATTTCGGTTGTATTGGGGCTGACAGGCTATTATTTTTCTGTGTCTTATCGAAATTTTGATTCTGATTTGGTGGTGGGAGAAAGTGCTGTGGTTCCTGTAAAAACAAATGAAGCGACAGTCATTTCCTACACCTTTGATGGGGGATATTTGCCAGAAGAGAACATTCCGCAAGTCATTCAAGTTGAGTTAAAAGACCTTGAAAGAGATGTTTTTTTAAGAGTTAAGGCGGCTGTTTTTGGTGGTGATGAAGAATTCAATTTTATTACAACGGAGCATTTTATAAAAGAAGAGGACGGATATTATTATTATGACCAAGTGTTGACGGGGGGGAATAAGATTTCATTTTGCAACTTCATAAAATTTCCTTTAAAATCCAACTTTGAACCAAACAGGAAATATGTGCTTTCTCTTGTGTTTGAAACATTGAGTTCAGAATTGGAGGTTGAAAAGATATGGAAAAGGGCCAACAATGGTTAATATTTGTTGGACTTTTTTTGTTAGATGAGTTAAAATAGAATCATAAAGGGGTATTTTATGGAAGAGAAAAAAATTGTTATGCCACCTCCACCAAGAAATTTGAGAAATATGCCACCTCCACCACCTCCTCCAAAATTTGAAAAGAA
>JAGBBH010000034.1 GCA_017938505.1 Clostridia bacterium
ACTTGAAGCATTTTCCGTTGTGGTAATTTTTGTATCGAGAGCAACATTTCCAGCATCAAGTTCTTCAAGAGCAATCAAGATTGTCATCATCTTCACCATACTCGCAACAGGTAAGTGTTTTGTTTCTTCTTTTGAAAACAAAACCTCACCGCTGTCATATTCCATCAAAAATGCTCCTTTACTTGAAATGTCAACCTCTTTGCTTGCAACAACTTGCAATGGTCTTGCAGAAACTGTTCCCATCATAACACAAGCAATCAAAAGCAAAACAAAACTTAGTTTTAGAATGTTTTTCATAAAAACTCCTTTTGTTTAGTTTTTTGCAAAAAAGCAAATTTTATTACAAAAGAAAAACAAAGCATAAAAAACAAAAAAATAAAACTTCAAATCAATGAAGTTTATATTACCATAATAACTGTTCCATTTAAAAGAATCAAAAGCAAAGTTTCAACCAAATTCACTAGCAACAAACCTGCAAAACCCAAGCAAAAATAAAGCAATCTGTTGCACTCACAATGCCCAAATCTTTTGCAATTGGTGTTTATTTTTAGAAAAATCAAATAGTAAATAATCAAAAACATCAAAATTGCAAGTTGGCAAGGCAAAACAACCACAATGGCAGTAACCATACTTCCAATGCCATAGAAAATGAAAATTAGTGCAAAGTTTACGCCAAGCAAATAACCACGATAGACAAACAACACTTGTGCAAGCGGAAACAAGAATTTTGAAAAAGCAAGCAAAGACAACAACACAATGTTTACGCACAGGGAAACAAGTCGTGGCATAAATGCCGATGATGAAGCAGAGATTCCACTGTAAAAATCCCCCAAGCAAATTTCTTTAAGTTGTGAAAGAGTGCAGTTGTTGTTGCTTTTTATCGCCACAAAAATGCCGGTAAAAATTGCAACCAAACAAAAGACAACCGACATCAAAAGTTTTCCTCTGTTTTCTTTAAAAGTTTTGTTGCAAGAAAACTTTAACCCGTTCAAAAAAGAATGCGACTTATAAGATTTTATCATATAATAAAATATTAAATTAAACACAAAAAAAGAACACTCCGCTGACTAAAACAACGAAGTGTGTTTTGTTATTTCTTTTCTGACAACCACGCTTTTGACATATCTAAAATTTTTGAAAATGCAACTTCTTTGTTCTCGGTGTCAACAAAATTAACATTTTCCATACCCCTTAAGAATGTCAGTTGCCTTTTAGCATAATTTCTGCTGTGTTGCTTCAAAATCTCAACCATTCTTTCATAGTCAATTTCGCCTTCAAGAAAAGAGATGACCTCTTTATAACCGATTGCTCGCATACTTTGATGTTCTTTTGTCAAACCCTGTTTCATAAGAGATTCAACCTCTTTAACAAGTCCATTTTCAAGCATAATATCCACTCGTTTATTTATGTCTTGATAAAGAAGTTCCCTATCTCTATTCAACGCAACAATAAAGGGTTCAACGTCAACTTCAGTCTGTTGTTTTTCTCCATCAGAAAGAGCAATTTCAAGCGCACGAACAAGTCTGACAGTGTTAAACTTGTCCGTCTTTTTTGCAAGATTTTCATCTTTTTTCAAAAGCATTTCAAAAAGATAATCATTTCCTTTTTCTTCTGCCAACTTTTCAAGTTCTACACGAAGTTTTTGGTCTTTTTGCGTTCCACCAAAGTTGTAACCAAGCGTCAGGGCCTTGACATAAAGACCAGTACCGCCAACCACGATTGGAAGTTTTCCTTTCTGCAAAATTTCATCAATTTTTTTTCTGGTATATTCAACAAATTCAAACACAGAAAACTCTTGTTTTGCGTCCAAAATGTCAATGGCATAATGTGTTATGCCCTGCATTTCTTCGCTTGTAACCTTTGCAGAACCAATGTCAAGACCTTTGTAGATTTGCACGGAATCTGATGAAATAATTTCCCCATCAAGAGCCTTTGCCAACTTAACACTTATTGCGGTTTTTCCCACAGCTGTTGGTCCAAGAATAAAAAGCACTTTCTTTTTCATTAGAGCACCCTTTTAAACATTTTTTCAAGTTCTTTTTTTGTTATCTTAACAACAATTGGTCTGCCGTGAGGACAAAGCATAATCCCTTCTTTCATCTGTTCAATCAGATAAAGAATTTCTTCTTTAGAAACGCTATCTCCCGCCCTTATTGCGTGCTTGCAGGCTGTTTGACAAAGTTTTTCATTGATAATTGAACTTGCTGTTTTTTCTTGCAACGAATCTTCTGCCAAAATTTCTTCAACAAACTTTTGCAATTTGATGCCACTTAAAACAAAAGGAACGCTTAAAATCTCAAAATGGTTTCCTTTTTGCGAAACTGCAAAGCCAATTTTCTTCAGATTTTTAATTGAATTTTCAAAAATTTGAGAATCTTTAACATTCAAATCAAAGGCATAAGGAATTAACATCTCCTGTTTTGCAACGCAATTTTTGTCAACTTCCGCCTTCAGTTTGTCATAAAGTTGTCTTTCGTGCATTGCGTGTTGGTCAACAATATAAATTGCATCTTCAAGTTCGGTTATGATATAGGTTTTAAACACTACCCCAACAATCTTAATTTCTTCTGCTTTTGTTTGCAAAAACTTTTCTTCAACAACGGTCTTTTCCAAAGGTTGTTGTTCAATTTTGTTTTTTTCTACCGCAATTTCAACTTCTTTTAACACACTTTCTGCTGGATGGTCAAAAAAGATGTTTCCTCCTTGTTTGTTTTTTGAAATTGGTTCGCCTTTTATCTTTGAGAAATCAGGAACAATCCATTCTTTTTCTTCAATTTTTTTATCCTGTTCAGAAGCAATGTTTTGTTCAGTTTTCTTTGTAACATCAACTGCAATAGTTCCAGAAACGCTTTCATTTCTGCCAAGTTTATCAAAAGCATTTGTATGAAAAGAATTGAATGAAGTGTTTGTTGGATTTTGGTCGTTTTTTATGCTGAACTTGCTCCAATCTTTTTCTTCCGCTGCAGAAACTTCAAAGTCTGCAATTAAATTTGTAGAAACAAGAGCCCTTTCAACAGCCCTTCTGACAATGCCATAAATTTGGTTTGAGTTTTCAAATTTTACCTCTTTTTTGTTTGGGTGAACATTGACATCAACACTGCCAAAATCAACTTCCAAATTCAAAACATAAATTGGAAATCTTCCCTTCATAAGGAACGGTTCGTATGCACTTTGAATGCAAGCGGAAACCATATAGTTTTCAACATATCTGCCATTGACAAACAAGTTTTGATAGGTTCTGTTAGGTCTAGAAAATTTAGGCCCAACCACAAATCCATGAACACGAACCCCAGCATCTTTATAGTCCACTGCAAGCAAATTGTCAAAAACTTCTTTGCCATAAACTAAATAAATTGCCTCATCTAAATTTCCACTGTTGTGATTGTAAATTGTTTTGTCGTCAACCAAAAATTCAAAATCAATTTCAGGGTGAGAGAACATAAACTTTTCAATTAAATGAACGATTTCACTTTCTTCCGTTTTTGGTTTTTTCAAAAATTTTGCTCTTGCTGGTGTGTTATAAAACAAATTTTGAACAGTCAATGTTGTTCCTTCGACACGAGCAACTTCCCTGATTTTTGAGATTTCTCCACCATTTGCTTCAACCTGCCAACCTGTTTCACTTCCCTTTGTTTTTGTGCTTAAACTTACCATAGAAACGGAAGAAATGCTTGCAAGCGCCTCTCCACGGAAACCCAAGGTGTCAATTGCATCCAAGTCTTCCAAATCTCCGATTTTACTAGTTGCGTGTGGCAAAAAAGCAAGTGGCAAATCTTCTTTGGAAATTCCACAACCGTTGTCAGAAACGACGATTTTCTTAATCCCCCCTTCATAAATTTCCACTTTAATTTTTGTTGCACCTGCATCAAGACAGTTTTCAACAAGTTCCTTTACCACTGAAGCAGGTCGTTCAACAACTTCGCCTGCAGCAATACGGTTGTAAATCTTTGGAGATAAAACATTAATTGCCATATTCTATTCCTCCTTTTTGGCACGATCTGTTAAGTCGTGCAAGATTTCAAAACTTTCAATTGGCGACATTTTGTTAATGTCAATATCTTTCAAAATAGACAAAATCTGTTGTCCAAGTTTAAGATTTTTTTCTTGCCTTGTTCTTTCCTCATCTTCACTGAAAATGTTAAGGTCAAGTTTTTCATTTGTTCTTTCAAGGTTTTTGCTGATTTCTTTTGCACGCTCTATAACACGGTCAGGAACTCCCGCAAGTTTTGCAACTTCAACCCCAAAACTTCTGTTTGCGTGGCCTCTTATAATCTTTCTCAAGAATACAATTGTGTCATTAATTTCTTTGACGGTGATTTTATAGTTCTTAACCCCATTAATCACACCCTCAAGTTCAGAAAGTTCGTGATAATGTGTTGCAAATAGGGTTTTGCAATTAAGGTTTTTCACAATATATTCCACCACAGCCCAAGCAATAGACAAGCCGTCAAAAGTTGATGTTCCCCTTCCAATTTCATCAAGAACAACCAAGCTCTTGTCCGTTGCATTAAGAAGAATGTTTGCGACTTCACTCATTTCAACCATAAAAGTGCTTTGACCAAATGCCAAATCATCACTTGCACCGACACGAGTGAAAATTCGGTCCGTAATTGATATTTGTGCTGATTTTGCAGGGACAAAACTCCCAATGTGTGCAAGGAAAGTAATAATTGCAACTTGACGCATAAAAGTGCTCTTTCCTGCCATATTAGGACCAGTGATAATCATCATCTGGTTGTCCTCACAATCAAGAAGTGCGTCATTTGAAATAAATGCCCCTTCTTTTACAAATCTTTCAACGACAGGGTGTCTGCCTTCATCAATGTCGATTTTTTTAATGTTTTTGCCAATTACCGGCTTGCAGAAATTATATTTTACCGCAACAGTCGCCAGAGAAAGCAAAGCATCAATTTCTGAAATTATTTTTGCAGAACTGTTCATTTGGTCCAAAAATTGCATCATAAAGTCAATCAAACTCTTATAAAGTTTTGCTTCCAACTTAATTGCCAAGTCTTCAGAATTTAAGAACTTGTTTTCAATGACCTTCAAATCTTCTGTCGTATATCTTTCAGCATTTGCGATCGTTTGCTTTCTCACATAATGCAAAGGAACTTGTTCTCTTTGTCCATTTGGCACTTGAATATAGAACCCAAACACATTGTTAAAATCAACTTTCAAGGTTTTAATTCCTGTTCTTTCTTTTTCAAGTTCCTCATAAACTTTAATTTCTGCGTCTGCAGTGTCTTTTGCATTGCGCAGAGAGTCTAGTTCTTCATTAAACCCTTTTTTTATGTAACCGCCATCTTTCAACACTGCAGGAGGCGTGTCTGCAATTCCCCTGTTTAAGATGTCAACGAGTTGGTCGAAGCACACCAAATCATCTCTACACGCACATAGTTTTTCTGTTTTTACATTTTTCAAAATTTCTTTCAAATTCGGAATTTCTGCCAAGGATTGCCTTAAAAGCACAAGGTCTTTTGGCATAACATTTCTATATGCAATCTTCCCACAAGTTCTTTCAATGTCTTTAATAACCGCAAGCGATTGAGCAAGCCTATCTCTGACTATCAAACTTTTTGAAAGTTCTTCAACACTGTCCAATCTTTGATTAATTTGCTTTGCATCTTGCAACGGTTGGTCAAACATTTGTCTAAATTTTCTTGCCCCCATACTTGTCTTTGTCTTGTCCATAACCCACAAAAGAGAGCCATATTTTTTTCTTTCACGAATAGACTCCACACGTTCAAGATTTCGCCTTGTGTTCATATCAATAACCATAAATTGGTTGTTTTTAATTTTTGTGATTTTGGAAATGTTTTTTAAAGACCTCTTTTGCGTTTGGTTCAAATATTCAAGCAAACATCCAATTGCAGGAATGTCTTGTTTGTTAGAATCCAACTCATAGACATTCAGTGCGTTTTCACCAAATTGATTTAAAATGTTGTCTGTTGCCTTGTCAATTGTGAAAGCATATTCAAAATATTCTTCAAATCTAGGATAAACACCAAGTCTTAAAACCGGCAAGTCGTTGTAAAACTCTTTTGCTTGTGCATTTCCAAGCACTTCTGAAGGCATAACACGAGTTATCAAATCGCTAAAATTTGCCTCAAGTCCGCCATCAAAGTGGCAAAGGTTAAATTCCCCTGTTGTTATATCACAATAAACCACAGAAAGTCTTTCTTGTGCCAAATAAACAGACATAATATAGTTGTTTTTTCTTTCTTCGAGCATAGAGTCATCAACAACGGTTCCAGGAGTAACAACCCTAACAACATCACGCAAAACTTTTTTGCCTTTTTCTGGGGTGTTAAGCTGTTCACAAACTGCAACCTTATAACCCTTTGAGATGAGCTTTGCAATATATCCTTCAGCAGCATGATAAGGAACCCCACACATTGGAGCTTTGTCTGGAAGACCGCATTGTTTTCCTGTTAAGGTAAGTTCAAGTTCCTCTGACACTTTAACTGCATCGTCATAGAAAAGTTCATAAAAATCGCCTAAACGATAGAAAAGCATACAGTCTTTATATTTTTCTTTAGTCTGAAGATATTCAAGCATAAACTCTGTAGGTTGATTTTCAAGTTTTTTTGCCATTATTTTTTTCCTTCTTCTTTTTGAATTTTCTTTTCAAGGTTCAAAAGTTCATTAACCCTTCTGTTTTTCACTTCATCAGCAATTTGCCCTTCCATTTTGGCAGCAACTGTTCCCTCTCGAGGAGAATACATAAACGCAAAAATGCTGTCGAATTTCACTTGCTTGACGAGATTGAATGTGTCTTGAAATTCTTCTTCAGTTTCAGTTGGAAACCCAACGATAAAGTCTGAAGTTATTCTGCAGTTTGGCATCAATTGTCTGATTTTTTCAATAATCCCCAAATATTTTTCACGAGTGTATCTTCTGTTCATAAGCGTTAAAATTCTGTTGTTTCCACTTTGGGCTGGAAGATGAATATCTTTCAAGATTTTGTCCTCTTTGGCAATAACTTCAATCACCTCATCTGTCAAGTCTTTAGGGTGAGAAGTCATAAACCAGACTTTGAAATCGCCCTCAATTGCACAAATTTCTTTCAGTAGTTGTGCAAAAGAAACTTGAGGAGAAAGGTCTTTTCCATAAGAGTTTACATTTTGCCCAAGCAATGTGATTTTTTTATATTTTCCGCTTGCAACAATCTCACGAATTTCACTTAATATATTTTCTTTCTTCCTACTTTTTTCTCTGCCCCTAACATAAGGCACAATGCAATATGTACAGAAATTGTTGCACCCTTGCATAATGTTAACCCAAGCATTTTCTCCACTTGTTCGCAAATATGGCACACTTTCGTCAATTTCCCCTTCATTCCACAAGTCAAGTTGTCTAGATTTTTGTTTGACAAGCCTTGCGTGTTTAACCGCTTCAACATAACTTTCAAAATTTGCCAAATTAAAAGTTCCAATAACAATGTCAACAAATGGAAAAGTCTTAATCATATAGTCCGCAGTTTGTTGTTTTTGTGTCATACAACCACACACAGCAATGATAAGGTCTTTGTTTTGTTTTTTCATTCTTTTCAAAGCACCAATATTTCCAAAAACCCTATCCTCTGCGCCTTCTCTAATTGCACAAGTATTAAAAATAATAAGGTCAGCATCTTCTCTGTTTTCTGTGAGAGCATAACCCATCTTTTCGCAAATTGAAGCCAATTTTTCAGATTCGTGCACATTCATTTGGCAACCGAATGTTACAATATGATAATAATATTTCGTTTTCATAGGCACATTATACAAAAAAAAAGATAATTTTGCAAGTGCAGAAAGTGAATTTTTGGCAAAAAAAGAAACATAATAGAAAAATGAAGAAAAATGTCAAAAGATGTCTAATTTTCCTTGCTCTAACCATAACATTTGCAATCACACTTTGTGCAAGTGTGATAAGTGTAAATTATTTAAAATTCACAAAAATTCCGCTAAATGCACAAGCCCTCACAAGTCCATCATTGTCGATAATTTTATTCGACAATGAAAACAGAGAAATTCAAGAAGACAATCAATTTAATGGTTCCTTTTGCAGACTTGAAGACCTTTCACCTCACACAAAAAATGCATTCATTTCCATTGAGGATAAAGAATTTTACAAACACAAAGGAATCAACAAAAAACGCATAATAAAGGCAATGCTTAACAATCTTAAAAGTTTCAAACTGAAAGAGGGCGCCTCTACAATAAGTCAGCAACTTATCAAAAATACACATCTTTCAGGGGAAAAGACATTCACAAGAAAACTCAAAGAAGTAGCTCTCACAAAAAAACTCGAAAAGCAGTTCTCAAAGGACGAGATATTAGAAAGTTATTTAAACATAATCTTCTTTGGCAACAATTGTTATGGACTTGAAAGTGCGTCCAACTATTATTTTTCCAAAAGTGCAAAAGACCTTAATCTGCAAGAAAGTTGCACTTTGGCAGGAATGATAAAATCTCCTGCAAAATACAGCCCAATCACTAACTATGACAACTGTCTTAACCGCAGAAACTTGGTGCTCAAAGAAATGGCAAAAGACGGCCATATTTCTCTTGATGAAAAACTGCTGGCACAAAGCAAACCAATTGACCTAAACATTTCCAAGCGAGAAGCGAGTGAAAAACTCAATTCTTATACACAAGCAGCAATTGATGAAGCATCAAAAATTTTAGATATGCCTGCAAAACAACTCGCCTTGTCAGGTTATAAAATACACACTTATTGCAATCAAGAAAAACAGGAAGCACTCAAAAACTCACTCAAAAAAAACCATATTGAAGATGTTTCAAATTGTGCTATTGCAATAAATTCCAAACAACACGCAGTTGAGGCCTATTATGGCAACAGCAATTTGAAGTTGCTTGACATAAAACGACAGCCAGCTTCTTGCATAAAACCATTGCTTGTCTTTGCTCCTGCTTTCAATGAAGGGATAATCAGTCCAGACACTCAAATTCTTGATGAAAAAATTAAAATCGGAGAATATTCGCCAGCAAATGTAAACAACAAATTTTCTGGATATGTCAGCATAACTGACGCTGTCAAAAACTCAATAAACATTCCAGCAATAAAGGTTTTAAGTTATATTGGAGTTGACTGTGCAAAACAATATTGCGAAAAACTTGGCATAACTTTTGATTCAAATGACAACAGTTATGCCCTTGCTCTTGGAGGAATGACCTATGGGACAACCTTAAAGGACCTTACGAACGCCTACACAGTTTTCAATAATAGAGGCAATTATGACAAATGCGTATTCGTAAAATATATTACCGACAGCAACAATAGACTTGTCTATGTTCATAAACCACAAGAAATTTCCGTTTTCAGAGATGATGCGACCTACCTAATGACAAACATATTGCAAGAAACAGCAAAAAACGGAACCGCACGCAAACTTTCAACTTTCTCTGCTTGTGAAGTTTCCTCAAAAACAGGAACTGTTGGAAACAAAAATGGCAACACCGACGCCTACAACATAACCTACACTCCCGATGAAGTTGTTGGTGTTTGGTATGGAAATTTAGACAACTCGCCTTCCCCTCTTGCAGGAGGAAATCAACCAACACAAGCAGTTCTAGACTATTTATCAAACATAACCTTTGAAAACAAAAATTTTGAAATTCCATCAAGCGTTACAACTGCAAAAATAGACAGTTTGGAACTTGAAAAAAATCACAGACTCGTGCTTGCAAGTCCCTATGCTCCAAGTCGTTACACACAAGAAAGTTTATTTTCTCGTTTCAATATGCCGACCGAAGTTTCTTTAAATTTCTTGGAAAAACCAAAAATAAATGCCACAGCAACCGCCCAAAACAACCAAATTGTGCTTGTTTTAAAAGCAGAAAAGCATATAGGATATCAAATCTATAAAGATGAAGTTCCATATCAAAACATAAAAGACAAACAGGACACATTGACAGTCCGACTTCCTTTCAATGAAAAAGAATGTAGATTAAAAATTGTTGCAAATTACAGCATTGAAAACGAAGAAACTCTTGAAAGCGAAAAGACTTTCACACTTGTCAACAATCAAAAAACTCAAATCAAAAGCAACAATCAAAAATGGTATATTTAAAATCCCTCTGCCCCCTACAAAAATCGACAAAAACAGGAATAAATCGTGCAATTTATCAATGACTGCAAGCATATCAATATGTTAAAATCAATTCACTATCGCAAAAAAGGGGCAAAAAATGAAAATAGAATATGAAACAATAAATGATGGAATTTTTAAAGGCTACACAGTTGCTTTTGAACGAAAATATGTTGCTGTGTTTGACAAAGACAGCGAATTTAAGAGAAGCACTCTTGCAAAGAATCATTCAGCAACGAATTTTGTTGAAAGCGACAAAGAAAAACTGCTTCTTAATGCCTATTGCTTCGACCTCGCAAGACAACTAGTTTCCTTTTGTTTGAAAGAAATCACCAAAGAACAAAACTTAAAAGACGAAAGATTGTTTAACTACAAAGTTGGTTATGAAGTTTCAACCATTCCAGAAAATCTTGCAAAAGACGAAGAAAAAATGAATTTTCTAATTGAAGCATTTGATTTTTGTGCTGTAAGCAACTTAAAAAGCGTTCCTCCTGAAAGAGAACAAGAATATTGTCGCCTGTCAAAGGTTTGCCATAATGAACTTTCCCGCATTATGAAAACAAACAGCAAACCAGAATTTCAATCTGTTTTAGAAAAATGAGGTATTGACAGAAACCTTTGCGTGTGTTAAACTTAAACCAACATAAGGGGGTTAAAAATGGAATTACATTTTATGGAAAAAGGAATTTTCAAAAACCATACAATCATTTTCAAACAAAACTTTTTAGGTGTCGAACTCAAAGGAACCGCCATTGTCTATGGAACAAACAAAATTAGGACATTTTCACAAAAAGAATTCACATCATATTCTTTGCAATGGCAAGATGCTATTCTTGCAAAAGCAGTTAGTTATGGTCTTGCAAAGAACCTGTCAAAAGAAGTTTTGCGACAATATATGCAAGGCAAAAAAGATGTTGAAGCAATGAAAAAGGTTGCAGAACAAACATTTCAATTGTTGCCAGACAAATTTTTCCAAAGCACAAAAGCAGTAAGGGCTTTGCAAGATGCAATTTCAAATACCTTAATTGAAGATTTGCAAGAGAACAAATATAATCCAAATTTCAAAGCACACTCAGAAAAATTTGACATTATGAACCTTTGGGAACTCAATTCTGTTTGTCATGAGAGTTTAATGGAACGCGCAGAAAAAGAAAACCTTCCATTGCCACAAGGAAAAGAATTTAACTAAATTTTGCACAAAAATTCACGCAAACCATTCAAAAAGCATATAAAACACCATAAAAAGTGGTGTTTTTTTGTTGCAACACCCCTATATTTGTAGCATTTTTTTGTAAATTGTGATAAAATATCACTAAATGGAGGGCGAAATGAAAAACATATTTAAGGCAAATTCAGAAAGCAAAACCGGAAAAGCAATTTTCTATACATTTGAAATTTCAGCATTAGTTGTTGGAGTGTTTTTACTTATTTATGGCATTTGCAATGCTGCACTTACCGCACAATATAACGGAGGTGGAATCGGTTTTGTGTCTTTCTTAGAATCTTTGGCAAAACTTGCTTTTGATGTTCTTGTAATCTATGGAATTGGCAGAATTCTTGACTTTTTCTACTGCAAACATGAAAAGAAAACCAAAGAAACAAACAATGAAAACGAAAAATCTGAATAGGAGAAAGAGGAAGTTTACCACTTCCTTTTTTTTCTTTTAAAATAACAAGTTGCAATGTTTCAAGATTTTAATTTCGCTTTAAAAACCATAACTAACAAACATTCAGACCGCAACATTACAAGCAAATTTCCTTTTTAGCGACAACAAAAAAGGCGGACAAACTGTCAGCCTTTTTCTTGATGATTTCCTATTCCATTTCAGTTGCGAGAATGTCAGAATTTCCTTGAAGTTGTTTTCTGATAGCATCTTCAATCTCTGCCAAAATCTCTGGATTTTTTTCCAAATAAATTTTTGTATTTTCCTTTCCTTGTCCAATCTTTTCATCTTGATAAGAGAACCAAGCCCCTGATTTTTTGATAAAACCAAGTTCAACAGCCATATCAAGGATACATCCAGATTTAGAAATCCCCGTGCCATACATAATGTCAAATTCTGCTGTCTTGAAAGGAGGAGCCATTTTGTTTTTAACTACCTTAACTTTTGTTCTGTTTCCAACGACATTTTGACCTTCTTTAATTGTGTCTGTTTTTCTTACATCCATACGAACACTCGCATAGAACTTGAGTGCCTTTCCGCCTGTTGTTGTTTCAGGATTTCCAAACATAACTCCAATCTTTTCACGAAGTTGGTTAATGAAAATAACCGCTGTGTTGCTCTTGCTTGAAACAGAAGTCATTTTTCTGAGAGCTTGACTCATCATTCTTGCTTGAAGACCAACATGATTATCGCCCATTTCTCCATCAATTTCGGCTTTTGGAGTGAGTGCCGCAACCGAGTCAACAACAATAATGTCAAAAGCACCTGAACGAATTAGAGTTTCGCAAATGTTGAGAGCTTGTTCACCATTGTCTGGTTGTGAAACATAAAGTGAAGCAATATCAACCCCCAATTTTTCTGCGTAAAGAGGGTCAAGTGCGTGTTCCGCATCAATAAATGCAGCCCTTCCGCCCGCTTTTTGAGCTTCCGCAACCATATGAAGCGAAACGGTAGTCTTTCCCGACGATTCTGGGCCATAAATCTCAATGATTCTTCCTTTTGGAATTCCACCAATTCCAAGAGCAAGGTCAAGTGTCAAACAACCTGTTTGAATGACTTCCACCTTTTGATAAGGTTGGTCGCCGAGTTTCATAATTGCCCCTTTTCCAAAATCTTTTTCAATTTTCAAAAGCGCTTGTTCAAGAGCTTCTTGTCTTGGGTCTTTTTTTTCTTTTTCAGCCATAAATCTTTTCTCCTATTCAATTTGATAAAAACAAATCAGCAACTATATTTTTAAAAATGTTTTTTCTATATTATTTTAACCCAAACCAACCAAAAACACAAAACAATTTACACAAATTTTCAATAATTTTCTTTACAATGTCAGCCGAAAGGACAAAAAAGGTTCATCGCACTTGAATGAACCTTTGTTTTTGCAATTTTTTAGTCTTTTGTTTATTTTTGAGAATCTTTAAGCACTTGTCTATTGTTTGAAATATATTTGCAAGCAGAAACAATTGTCATAACAACCGTAATTGCAAGAAGAAGATATCCAACAAGGCCCAAGATTGTATTTGCAACATCCCAACCACTCATAGTTGCAAAACCGAAATCAATTTTTCCAGGAGTTACGCCATCATAGAATTCTTCAATCAAGAATGCATAAACAAAATAGAAAATAAGTGTAATGAATTGGAATACAGCTTTAACTTTTCCATACATATCAGCAGCAAGAACAACATTTTTTGTTGCAGCCACTTGACGGAAAGCACTGATGATAAGTTCTCTTGCCAAAATAACAACAGCAGCAATGATTCCAACATAATAAGGTTGAATTGCTGACAAGAAAGTTACGCCATTATGTGGTTGAATTGGACAAGCAATCAAAAGAATAATTCCTGCCATAACAAGAACTTTGTCTGCAATTGGGTCAAGGAATTTTCCCAAATTTGTAACAAGTCCACGCTTTCTTGCGATTTTTCCATCAAGAAAATCCGTAAAGCACGCACCTGCAAACAAGATTGCGGCAATAAGTTTTCCATAAGGCACAAAATCTGCCATATAGAAGAACACAAAAAGAGGAATTAAACAAATTCTACATACAGTAATTTTATTTGGAAGATTCATAACACGCTCCTTTAAAGTTTTCTCCATCAAAGTCAACAAATTTGGCATAAACAAACTGTCCGACCTCTATGTTTCCATTATCCACAATTTCAACACCAAAGTCAACTGTTGGAGACAAAAATTCAGTATGACCAACAAAAACACCTTTGTTTTCATCAAAATAATCAATCAAAGTGCGATAAGTCTTGCCAATTTTTTCTTCAACTTTTTGCGTTGCAACCCTTTGTTGAATTTTTCTAATTTTCTTAAGTCTTAAATTTTTAACAAATTTTGAAATTTGGTTTGTCATAAAATAGCTTGGCGTATTTTCTTCTCTGAAATATGTGAAGAAGCCCGCATAATCAAACTTTGTTTCCTCTACAAAATTGCAAAGTTTTGAAAATGCTTTTTTTGTTTCCCCTGGATAACCCACTATAAATGTTGTTCGCAAAGCAATTTCTGGAAAATTTTGCTTAATTCTTCCCAAAAGACTGCGTGTGCTATATTCATCAAGACGCCTTCTCATAGATGTCAAAATTTCGCCATCTATATGTTGCAGTGGCATGTCCAGATAGTTGCAAATTTTTCGTTCATTTACCATAAACTCAAGGAGGTCGTCATCAACTTTTTCAGGATATGCATAGTGAATTCTTATCCATTCAATTCCATCAATTTTGCAAAGTTTTTTCAAAAGTTCCAAAAGACAATTTTTGCCATAAAGGTCTTCGCCATATCTTGTTACATCTTGTGCAACAAGAACAATTTCTTTAAACTTGTTCTTTGCCAGATATTTTGCCTCATCAACAATCTCCTCAATTGGAAAACTGATATACCTACCCTTGATTCTTGGGATTGTGCAGTATGAGCAAACATTACTGCACCCTTCCGCAATTTTTAGATAGGCATAACTTCCTCTCGTCGTAAAAATTCTCCCCTGTTTGTTTGCCGGCTTTGAATTTTCAACATTGTAAAGACTCTCAACAATTTGACAAATGTTGTCATTGTCTTTTGCAAGCAAGAATGCATCGACTTCTGGAATTTGTTTAACAAGTTCATCTTTATGCCTTTGCGACAAACACCCACTGACTACGACTTTCTCAACAATCTTTTGTGTCTTCAAAGCACACATTTCAAAAATATGTCCAATTGCTTCCTCTTTTGCTGGAGTGATGAATGCACAGGTATTAACAATCACTATGTCCGCCTCTTGAGGGTCTTCAACAATTGTATGTCCATAACTTTGAAGTTTGAACAGCATTTTTTCAAGGTCAACACGATTTTTATCGCAACCCAGAGAAATTGCGGAAACTTTTTTTGATAATTTTTTTTCTGCCATAATTTTTCCTTCTTTGGTTCTGTTTTTGTCAACTTTTAAACATCTTCACCAAAAATTTCAATGAACTCTTCTTCTGAAATCAACACGCTTCTTCCTTTTTGGCCATCTGCAGAAGAAATGTAACCCGCTTCTTCCATTTGGTCAATAATCCTCATAGCCTTTGGATAACCAATTGCAAATTTTCTTCGAAGCATAGAAGCAGATGCTTGACCACAATCAATTGAAACTTTCAATGCTTTTGGCAACAATGGATCCATTTCTGTGTTATAACCCGCACCATTTGAACTTCCATTGTTTGGATTGTTAGGATTTAAAATTTGTTCTTCAACATTCTTGTCAAACATTGGTTTGTTGTTTTCAATTACATAATCTACAATGCTGTTAATTTCCTTTGTTGAAACATAACACCCTTGCACACGAGAAGGCTCTTTTGCTCCATTTGGGAAATAAAGCATATCACCCTTGCCAAGCAAGTCTTCTGCTCCAACTTTGCCCAAAATGGTCATACTGTCAAAAGAACTTGTAAGCGCAAAAGAAATTCTTGATGGGAAGTTTGCCTTGATAAGTCCAGTAATTACATCTGTTGATGGTCTTTGTGTTGCCAAAATCAAATGAATTCCTGCTGCACGAGCCATTTGCGCAAGACGACAAAGTTTTTCTTCAACGCCCACCTTTCCGCCAGTCATCATAAGGTCAGCAACTTCATCGATAACAATGACAATAAATGGCAATTTTTTAATTTTTCCATTCAAAACTTCTGGAGTTTGATTAAACTCATTGATATCTTTAACTCTTGCATTGCTCAAAACTTGCAATCTTCTTTCCATTTCGCCAACAGCCCAAGTTAGTGCATTGATTGCTTTTTGTGCTTCTTTAATCGCTTTTGGAATTATCATATGTGGCAAATTCTCATAGCACGCAAATTCAACTTGTTTAGGGTCAACAAGAAGAATCCTCACATCTTCTGGAGAAGCTCTATAGATAATGCTCAAAATGATAGCATTTAAGCAAACACTCTTTCCTGAACCCGTTGAACCCGCAACAAGCAAGTGTGTCAGTTTTGCCATATCAGCACAAATAGTTCTTCCTGCAATATCTTTTCCCATTGCGAAAGTAAGTGTTGATTTTGCTGTTTGGAATTCTTTTGAGAGCAAAATATCTCTAAACCCCACAGTAGCAATTGTATCGTTTGGAACTTCAACACCAACAACACTCTTTCCTGGAACCGGAGCTTCAATTCTGATTGCCCCCTCTGCCGCCAAAGAAAGTGCAATGTCGTCTTTACGGTTTTTAATTTTGCTTACCGCCACACCTTGAGGCATTTCAAGTTCATATCTTGTTACCGCGGGAGCAATGACAACACCTTGAACTTTTGCTGGAACACCAAAAGTTTCCAAAGTGTTTTCAAGCATAACCCTCTTTGTTGCAACATCATCACCCAAAGTTGAAAGGTCAACACTTTTTGTTGTCAAGAAATCAATAGGAGGTTTTTCATAGACATAAGGTTCAACAAGCGGTTCATCTTCCTCTTCAGGAATTGGAGAAACCTCCCTTGCAAGTTGCCCGTTTCTTGCATTAAACCTGTCCTCGTTTCTATGAAAATCTGCTCTTGCATCTTTATCCTCTTGTGTCATAAAACGATTGACATTTGCCCTGTCAGTAAACTTTCTTTCAAACTCAAGCCTTCCAACAGGTTTTTCTTTTTCAAAACTGCCGGAATTATCTCTTTCTGGAAGTCTTTCAAGTAAATTCCTTTCTGGGTCAACCGTCTTCGCATTTTCAAAAATCTCTGGATTTTCATTCTTTTCTTCTTCAATTGCACTTCGCAAAATGTCATCTGCCTCTGCAACAATTTCTTCAACCTCAACCTCTGGAAGATTTTTTCTTACGATAGGTTGAGTGTCTGCAACAAACTCATCTTCACGGACAACTTCTTCTTGTTCAATAACTTTTTCCTCTTGTTCTGGAATCTGCTCAGTTTTAAGTGATTGCAAATTCTTTTCAACTTCCTTCACTTCTGGAGTCTGTTGCTGTTTTCTGAAATCTTTAAAATATTCATCAAGATTAATTTCAGGAGGAGTCAAAATCATCTCTCTCAAAGATTTTGGTTGCACTTTTTCTTGCTTAACTTCTTCCTTCTTTTGAGAATTTGGGTTTGGATGAAATTCATAAGCATCATTACGCTTTTTGTTCAGCCCCAAAATTTCTCTCGCCGTAAGAGGTTTGTCTTCAACCTTTTCTTGCTCCTTCAAATTTCCATCAAGCATAACATTTACTTCTTCAAGCATTTTTGTTTGCTCTGGCGCAACATTTTCAACATTTCTTTCCGTTTTTGAATGTTTTTTGTCTTTAAGTTGCACAGAAACGGGTTCTTGCTGAACCCTGTCTTTCTTCAAAGCGTTGATGCTGTCAACAAGAAGTGCCACACAAAGAACCAGTGCCAAAGAAAAGATAATATATGCTCCGTAGATATTGGTAATATACAGAAAAATCGTTGTCAAAAGACCAACCACAAAACCGCCAGGGGTCCAAGTTTTAGTATAGTTCAAAGCCATATATTGCCAAAAATTTCCACTCTTACCACCAACAACAGCAAGTTGCAAAATGCAAAGCAAAAACACTGTTGAGAGCACAAGACAAATTGTATATTTTTTTGACATTACATATCTTCTGTTGTTGACAAGAGCAAGTCCGACAACAAGCAAAATGATGCACAAAGGCCATGCAAAAACACCAAAAAGTCCAAGAAAAAAGACCTGAAGTGGCTTAACTATACCAGTCAACAAGAAAAAGACAACGGAAGCAAAACCAATGAAAGAGAAACCCACAATTTTTTTGACATTAGGATTTTTTTCTTTTTTCTTTTTGTTGGAATTCAGTTTGTAAATTGCCATAGTCCCTCCAAAAGATAAATTCAAGGCAACACGAAAGAAAGATTTGCCCAATCTTTATGTTATTGTAACACTAAATGGCCCTCAAAACAAACAGATTTCACAAAAAACATCAATAATTTTGTCAATATCCCAAAAAAGGACTTCCTCTGCTTTACAAATTTCAAATTTGCATCAAATTTTCACTGACCGTGCAAAGTTCAAACCCTTGCTCTTGCAAAGTTATGACAATTTTCTCAAGAGCATTTGCAGTCGTTTTTGTGGGATGCATAAGAACAAAATCGCCCCCGCTGCAATTTTTTGTAGCGCGTTTATAAATAAGTTCACTATCCTTATCTCTCCAATCGATTGTGTCCCTCCCTTCTGTCCACATAATGGTCTTATAACCAAGTTCGCTTGCCATTTGAACAGTTTTAGCATTGTAAGACCCGCTTGGAGGAGCAAAAAGATTCATGTCCACCCCAATAAGGTTTTTGACAAGTTTGTGAGTGTTGACAATCTCCTCATAATTTTTTTCTGCCGACAATTTTCCTTGGTCTTTGTGATAATATCCGTGATTTCCAATTTCGTGCCCCGCCTCATATATTTTTGCCAACATTTGACTTTCTTTAACTGCCCAAGTTCCGCCAACAAAAAATGTTGTCTTAACATTATATTTGTCCAAGACTTCCAGCATTTGGTCAAGATATTCAGTTCCCCAATAGACATTAATCATCAAACTGACCTTGTTTGAGTTCTCGTTTCCGCTATAATATACACCGTTGACTGTGTTGGAACTTGAAACAAGTCCAACACCAAAAACTGCCAAACTTGATACAACTGCAAGCATAAAAACGATAACGAAATTCACAAAAAATTTTTTAGAACTGATAGTGATAAAAGTTGATTTTTTCATATTATAATCTATGTTGCTTTGTCCAAAAAATAACCAAATAGAAACAACAATTTACATATAAAACCTTTACATTTCTTTTTTTGTTTGTTATAATTGAATTATGAATAAAAACAACCTTCTTGTCGTGAATAATTTATCGGTGATAATCAAAGACAGATTCTTGGTAAAGAATGTTTCTTTTTCATTGCCTGTTGGCGAATGTTATGGAATTGTCGGAGAAGATAGGTCTGGAAAAACCAGTCTTTTAAAGGTTCTTTCTGGTTCACTTCCTATCAGTCAAGGACAAATTTTCATTGAAAATGAAGATGCTTCTGCAAACCTTTCGGCATTTGCAAAAACAAGCGTCTGCCTTGACCCTCCTGTTTTTTTTAAATTCCAAACGGTTTTAAACAATTTGCAATATCTCTCTATGCTAAGTGGTGTGCATAGCAAAAAAGAAATCATAGAAGTGCTCAAAAAATTCAACCTTGAAAAAAAACTCAAAACAAGGGTTTTGTTTTTGTCATATTTTGAGAAAAAACTTATGGCTCTCGCCCTCGCTTTCTTGACAAAGCCAAAACTTATGCTCCTTGATGAGCCTTTCAAAAACCTTCCAGAAGCGCAAATCAAACAACTCAAAGAACACCTTACACAATTGCAATTAAATGGTTCTTCAATTTTGATTTCTTCACAAAAGATTGAAAATTTAGAAGAAGATTGCTCAAAAATCATATTTATGCAAGACAGAGAGATTAAACAAATCTTAACAAACAATCAATGCGAAAAACTTGTTGGTGAAAAAGAATTTGCATTTGTCAAAGTTAAATATCCACACTACACAGGCACTTTACTTATCAAAAACTTTGGACTTAAAGTGAAAATTCTTGGAAACAAGGTCCTTTTCAACGGAGATGAAGAAAAAACAAGCGAAATTGTTCGCCACTTGACTGTTTCAAAAATTGAAACCTATTCGGCAGGAATGATAACTCAAAAAACGGAGAAAATATTTGCTAGTTTAACTCCATTTTTCAAGGAGGAAAAAAATGAAGAAAATTCTTAAAATTGCCTCCTACGACTTCAAACGACTCGTGTTCAATCCAATAACTTTGGTTGTGTTCTTTGTTGTTTTGGCCCTTTGCCTGATTTCTGGCATTGTTTACAAAATTCCAACAACCCCTGCCTACACTGCTGAATTGTCTGGATCTTCTGCAAGAGACCTTTACACAGACTTCTTCAGTTCAAGTGCCTCAAAAGACACAAAAAACAAACTCGATGCCACAATCGAAAGTGCAAACGACTATATCAAAGCACAACGAAATTGTTACGATTTTTATGATTTGGCTCAAATCAACACGCAATTTAAAAGCATAAACAACCAATTGCGTCTTTACAAAGAAAGTCCAAGCGGTTCTTGTGAGTATCTAACAAACAACAACATTGACCCAATCATTCTTGCTGCAAACGACTTGCAAGATTTTGTTACAAAATTTCAAAATATGCCCGAATTTCACAGCAACTTGGTCTTTAAAACATCTGAATTTGAAGATTTGGAAGAAATGAGTGAATTCTTTACAGCTCAAGCAAATTCAAATCAGAACATAAGAACAATACTAGATAAAATGTATGAACATAAAGACTATATTGTTCGTTTAAATGAAATCACAAAAGAAGCAGAAAACGAAACATGGCTTGTTTCAAGCGAAACCCTCGCAGAGTTTGAATCCTTGATTGCTTATGGCAAGGACAAGTTGATAACAATTTCTGATGAAATGCATAGACTTTATTCCGACCCAAGTTCATTGGACAAAGAAAAAACAAATGATATGAAAAGTCTTGCAACCAACTACAAACTCACTTGCGAAAGCGTAAAGGCTTCAATCGAGTTGCAATTAAAGAAAATGCTCCAAAACCATTTTGGAAACATTGAAAATTTGTATGGATATGAATCTTTTGATTTGCAAGAAACAGATTTAGCACTTACAAAAATAAACCACTTCTTGCAAGACGATTCCCCTTATTACAGACAACCACAACAAGCACTCAACTTCAACACAGCATCTTATGAAGTTTCAATTTATGACCATTCTTATTTCATTATGAGCCTTGTAGGCCTTTTGGTTGCTCTTTTTGGAATTTTCTGTGCATACAAACTTTTTGGAAGGGACAGAAAAAGTGGAAAAATGGACATCATCTTGTCTCAAAATGTAACATTCTCTCAAGTGTTTGCTGGAAAGTTTTTGGCAATCGTCTATTCAACATCATTCTTCTTGGCGGTGTTTTTGGTTGTAAGTTTATGTTGGGGATTCTTGTTCTATTCGACCTTGCCAAATGCAATTTTTGCAATTTTCAATTTAAAAACAGCCTACACAATTCACCCATTTTTGTTCTTGCTAATCAAAGTTATAGGAATTGAACTTCAAGCAATTTTCTACTCAGTTTTGGCATTGTTTGTAATGAACCTGTCTAGAAAGTTCCATTTAAATTTTGCCATAAGCCTTTGCATCTTTGCAATAGCAACTGTGTGCAATCTGTTCTTTAATGGTTCAATTGTCTATTGTTTGTTCCCATTCGTTCATGCGGACCTAACATCGTTCTTGGGTGGAGCAACAATGCAGACAGGATTTTTGCGAACTTCGCTGTATTTCAATGGCAACTTCTTTATTTCATTGATATATTATTTGGTTGTGGTTGTTTTGTTTTACAACTTTACAAAAAATATGTTTAAAAAGAATTAGAAAAAATCAAACTAATTATTTTTAAATAACTAAATAATTCATATATTGAATTTACAATTATTTTTGCAAATAAATTAAAATTAAATAAATCGGAATTAAAATTATTTAAAAATTACATTTTAATTTAATTAAAACTTAAACAAAGAATTAAAAATTTTTAGTAAAGTTTAAAAATATTAAAAATTTTTAATTTTTTTATTGTATCATTTGCAAATTTCACTTGTTTTTGATAAAATTAAAACGATTAGGAGAACTATAATGAAATATAAAATTGTTACAGAAGCATCAGTTGATATGTCGCCTGAATTTATAAAAGAAAACGACATCACCGTCTTGCCAATTGAAGTAAATTTCAACGGAGACCTTTACCCAGAAGGCTTGCCAAATGACCAGTTTTACGAAAAACTTAAACAAGGAATAATTCCAAAAACAAGTCAACCAAATCAATTCAAGTTTGAAACAGCACTCACCCCTTATGCAAACAAAGAAGATTGGTTTGTGTTTACGATTGTCATTTCTTCCAACCTGGCAGGAACAATCTCTCAAGCAAAGAATGCGGTTGAAAGTTTATCAATGAAAAATGTTTACATCTGCGACAGTCAAGTTACGACTTTTGCAGAAGGTGCGCTTATCACAGAGTTTGTTAAGTGGTTAAAAGCAAATCCAAACTGCACTCCAGAAGAAGCAACTCAAAAACTTGAAGACCTTAAAAGCAGAGTTAAACTCGTTGCAATCATTGGTGATTTGAAATATCTCAAACAAGGTGGAAGATTGTCAACTGTCAAGTTTATCGCCGCATCAGTTTTAGGAATCAGACCAATCATCAATCTTGATGGCGGAAAGGTTACAACAGCTGGCACTTTCAGAGGAGAATATGCCAACAAGTTTTTACTCGAATGTGCAAGCAAACGCAATAAAGATTATCCGCTTTATTTTGGACACTCTGCAAACATTGGACTGCTTGAAAAATTCATAAATAAATATTCTGCCGAACTTGGAACAACATTTGACGAGGCAAACATTTTCGACATAGGCTGTGTTGTTGGAACCCATGTTGGTCCAAACTGCTATGGTTTTGCTTATTTTGAATAACTAAATAAAATCAATAAATGTCCGATTTCCTCGGACATTTTTCATTTATTTTCTTTCAAATTTCATTGCGAAAGTGCAACACAAAACAGGCATACCTATCAGACTCTGGTCCCAAAAGGTTTGATTCTGCTTGCAGAAATTTCTATGTCAAACACAAAGATGTTTTCCTTTTTCCTGAACCTCACCACAACATCATCAGAAAGAAGAAAGAAATTTCTTGCCAAAGCAGTGGCTTCACTTTTCAAAATTTCAGACAATTCTTCCAAATTTTTGAATTTATCTCGAACTAGCAATTCATTCATTCTGTCCATTTTTCCCTCCAAAATACAAAAATTATCATTTAAAATCAAAGACTATAATCAAAATTAAAATCAAAAACAATTTATCAAACAAGTTTTCTTATGTTTCTCTTTAAATAGCCAAAAAGTCCTTTATATTTGTAAGTGCAATCGAATATTTTTCTGCATCCATTATGTATGTTCTCAGCTAGCAATGTGAATGCTCTTGCACTTTCCCCGTCAGTCATAATGTGTCCTTGTGCGGACATTTTTGAAACAAAATCGTCTTCAGGAACAACTCCAACCAGCGAAATGTTCATTGCTTTAACGATATTTTCAATGCCAATCATTTCCCCTGACATCAACAAATCCCCTCTCATACGATTGATAACAAGTCCTTTGCTTTCGATGTTATATTGCGACAACAAACCAACAACTTTATCAGCATCTCGAATACTTGAAAGATGAGGGGTTACAACAACCAATGCTTCGGTTGCAGGATAAACTGCCCTATGAAATCCTGCTTCGACACCAGCCGGACAGTCAATGAGAATATAATCAAAAGAATGGTCAATGATGTCAACAATGTTTTTTATGTGTTCTCCGGAAATTTTGCTTGAAGCATAGGTATGTGTTGACGGCAAAAGATAAAGTGAGGGATAATCAGGGACTTGCACCAATGCTTGTCTTACCCTGCACTTGCCAGATACAACATCAGTAATGTCAAAAACGACTTGTTTTTCAAGCCCCATAACCACATCAAGGTTGTTAAGACCAATGTCAACATCAAGAATGACTACCCTAAACCCCAATCTAGACAAATAAACACCCAAGTTTGCACAAACAGTAGTTTTTCCGACCCCACCTTTTCCGCTTGTTACAACAATTTTTCTTGCCATAGACACCTCATAAGCCTATTGTAAAGCACAATGCCTTCAAAAGCAAAGAATAAGAAAAGCGAACCAAACCGAAAAATGTCTGACATTGTCAAAAATTAAAGTTCAATCAAAGTTTTATTCTGTTTTTTTGCGTATCTATAAGTTTTATATGCACCACCATAATTTTTTCTAATGCCACAAACAATAAAATGACTGCAATCAACCATTTGTTTGTTTCTTTCGGTGATAATCGCTTTTGGATATACCGTTCCCAAATCAAACCAAAGGGTGGAGTCATAGTCCTCATCTGGTGCACAAAGGTCTGGAACGATATGAGAGTAATGTGTCAGACATTTCAAAATTTTTATATAAGGATATTTTTTCTTTAAATCATAGCAGATATCTCGACACAAAATATCAAAATCTCCGTGCCAACCATCTAAAAAGCAATTTACGCCCTCGTTAACAATCAAATTCTCGACAATTTCTTCGATTTTTTTTCTTAAATCAGCATAAGGATAAAAAGAATGACCAATAAACATACAATAAATTTCTTTTCTTTTTTCAACTTCTCTCATAACCGCCTCATTTGTTGTGATTATAACACAACAATATTTTTAAGTCAATTTAAATGCTTATTTATATAGTATTAATATTTTTAATGTTCTCAATTAAAATAATAATGAAATATAAATGCGTTTTTATATTTACTTAAATGGAGAATATGATGACAGTATCAGAAGCAGTATTAAAAAGAATAAACAAACTTTTAAAACAAAAAAATATGACATTTTATCGTTTAGAAATAAAATCAGGCATATTACACGGAACATTATCCGCTATTAGGTATGGCACTTCAAAAAATATAACTCTTAAAACTATAATGCAATTGGCAAAAGGATTTGAAATAACATTATTAGAATTTTTAGATGACCCAATATTTGATATAGAAAACTTCAATCTTGAATAAACAGCAACAAAAAAACACTCTTTTTTCTAGAGTGTTTTGTTTTTTATAAGTTTTTCAATACGCTTTGACAAAGTTGTTGGTCAGACAGAAGTTTTCCTGCACCCAAAATTGTTGCGTTATCTGCATCTTCACAAATTTCAACAGGATAATTCAAATGTTTGTTCAAATAGTGTTCCAATCCTTGCATCTTTGCACAACCTCCAACCACAAGAATTTTGTTGTTGATAATGTCGGCAACAATTTCTGGAGGCAATGTGTTTATTGTCGTGTCGATTGCCCTTACAACCTCACTGAAAAAAGGTTCAATTGCTTCTTTGAGGTCATCTGAAAAGATAACAACTGTCTTTGGTGTTTTTGTTGTCGCATCAACACCTGTAACTTCCATATTTAATGTGTCATTGTCGTATAAACTTGCTACCTCATTCTTCAAAATTTCAGCAGTTGGAAGACCGATTATCAAATTTTGAGAATATGCAAGGTAGTTAACAATTGAAGCATCAATACTTCTTCCGCCTACCCCTAAAGTTGCTCCTTTCAAAATGTTTGACATATTTATCACCGCAACTTCTGTTGAAGTTCCACCAATGTCAACAACCATATTAACTTTAGATGTGTCAACAGCACGCCCCGCACCAATGCAAGAGCAAAGCACCGAAGGCACAAGTTCAACCTGTCCTATGTCTGAGGCTTCACAAACCTTTAAGATGTTTTCTTTTTCGTGAACAGAAAGTCCGCAAGGAATGATAAAAATTGCCCTATCTTCATGTGGTCTATATTCCACTTTCTTAAGAAAATATTTGAGCAAAATTGTTGAATATTCAAAATTTGAGTGGTCTGCACTTGGAACTGGCGTAAAAATCTCAACATTTTCTTTAGTTTTTCCAACCAACTTTTTAGCAGAATTTCCCATTGCAATAACTTTGTAACCTTCAGGTGTTGGTTCTGCCGCAATTAAGGTTGGTTCTTTAAGTGCAAGACCTTCGCCTTTGACATAAATACAAGTATATCTGCCACCCATTTCAATGGCATATTTGGCTTTAAACATAAAACCTCCTTAAATTTTTACACTCACACTTTGAAGGTTTGACCCCAAAGAATCGATTTCATAATAATAAATTTTCAATGTGTCATTTTCTTTCGCTGAATATAACACTTTCAACAAATCAAGTTTGCTTTCAATGTTTTGAACCTTTCCATTAAGTTTCAATGCCGTCAACACCTTGTCTTGTGAAAGAACTGTTTGCTCGTTCCAAACAAAATCTTCAAACAAGAAATATCCAAAAATGTCAGAGTTGCCAAATCTTCTTATGTTGTCAGTGTATCCCGGAAAATGATTTGCAAAATAGAATGTGTTTCTTGCACTTTCTGTTGTGTTTTGTGCTGAAGCAATTTGAAAACAAGTCAATTCAATGTCATCAAACCCAACAATGCTTTCAACAAGTGTGTTTTTATAAGTTTTTCCCGCTTGATAAGCCGCAACAATTTCGTCTAAAAACAAATTGACACTGTCAATTGGCATAATAACATGACTTCCATCAGTCAAGGTTTCTTCATAAGACAATCCTAAAATGTTCCCAGATTTGTCAAAAACCGCACCACCACTAAATTCAACATCAGCGGTTTCAAGCATAACAGAATAGCAATCTTCAATGACAAAATCAACTCCAACAATTCCACTTACTACCACTTCTTTGTAAACATTGGAAATTTCAGGATTCTTGACAGTTCCTTCCCACATTGTTTTCGTTTTAAGAGGAGAAGCAACTGCAAAAACACTTGTGTCTTGTTCAACTACATTTGACACATCAACCACATTTACATAAGGAATTTTGATTTTTTTGTCATTTTCACCAACATTTTCACATTTGATTACTGCCAAGTTGTAATTCACATCAGAGAATAGCAATTTGCCATTATAAAACCTGCCATCATTCGTGCGAATTTTAAAGTCTGACATATCTGTGCAAGACTTTATCTCGTCATAAGGGGCAACAACATAACCATCAATTCTTACATTAACCCCCACAATTTCTCTCTCAACAGGGTCAAGAGTGTAAATGTCTTTTCCAGAAAATGAGATGTCAACTGTTGCATCAAGATACATCTCCCCTATGTTATGCTCTGGAACAAATGGCCAAAAGGCAAGTTTAAGAGAAATGTTGTATGGCGAAATAAAATAAAAATAGACAACAATAAACAAATAACACACAATAACTGTGATAAATGCAAACAGTATATACCACAAAACTTTTGAGTTATTTGTTTTCTTATCGCCCATTTTTATTCCTTTAACATTAAATTATTTGTAAACTTTTCTTAAAAATCTTCTTAAAATCATCAGCAATTTTCATACTTTGAATTATTTCAAATGATGGGTCTGATGAAACAACCGTTTTCATAATGATTGAATCGCCCAAAATGTCGCAAATGACATCTGTAATAACATTCTTTCTTGAGGCATTAAGATTTACTGCCAAGTTGACAAGAACCCCAAGTTTTCTTATTGCATCTATGTCATCATCATCAAGAAGGTCTTTATACTTCATAATCTCTGGCAAGTTAAAATTGTCCAAATTTTGACAAGTGCAAGCAAAACCTGCAAGCAAGATGTCTTTTTGAGAGGCTCCAACAATGTTTGAATTTAAAATTGCATAGAACGAATGTTTTTGGAAGTCTTTAAAATTGATAAACTTCCCACAATCGAACATATAAGATGCAATTTTGAGAGGTTTTACATAAGCCCTTGGCAATTTGTGAACAACTTTAAGTTGTTTGAAAAGCAAAATTGCCATTTCATAAACATTGTTGTTAATTGCAAGGCCTTCTTTCTTAAATTCATAATAAGCATCGAGGCTGTTTTGCAAAAGGTCTGAATATTTTTCATTTGCAGAACCAACCAAGTTAGAAAGAACAACTCCTTGCAAAACTTCTGCAGAAGAAACTGTGATGTTTTCAAGTCCCATTGCATCATAAATTGCACTTACAATGGCAAGACCACCATTCAAACTTTCAGCACCCGAACTGCCAAGTCCCTTAATTTTCTTAACTTTTTGAGCATCAACTTCTTTAATGAAGTCTGTAACTTTTTCAACAGCGTTTTTTGAGAGGTCATAATTGTTGTCAATGTCAATTGGATAACGGGTGAGTTTTTTTGCAACTCTTGAGATATCAATGAAAGTTGAACCGCTTCCAACGACAACATCTTCTTCATAAGCTTTGACAAGCGAAAGTTTTTTGAGGTCTTTTCTTACCATTGCAACTTTGTCAAGGAAAGACATATCCCCACCTGAAAGGCTTGAATGTCCATAAGGCAAAGTGTTAAATTCAACAACATTTCTTCTGTTAAATTTCAAAATGTAGGTTTGGAATGCTCCAATGTCAATCACATAACCTTTTGAAACATCAACATTTATCATTGTTGAAAGATAAATGTCTTTGACAACATCTTCATCACTCATAATGACAAAATTCATTCCAGTGTTCGTGTAAATTTCGTCCAAAAGACCACGATAGTTTCTTGCTTTCACAATGATGTTTGAAGCAATTGCAATCATCTTTTCAACTTTAAAGGTTTCAATTGTATAGCGATAAATGTTGAGCACCTTCAAAATGTCTGTTTTAGATTTTGGACTGAACAAGCAGTCAACAGTCAAATCTTTCGTAAGGTCATAACAATTTTCAACCTCTTCCAAAACACGATATCTTCCATTTCTGCTTTGAACAATCAAAAGTTTAACTTTTCTTTCATCAAGATGTATGTAAGCAATATTTTCCATATAAAAATCCTCTCTTTGTTGTTTTGCGTAGTTTTGTCTTGTTGTGTGTTTATTCGTTTATGTCAATGGCCTCAACAGGACAACTTGCTTGACAAGCCCCACAGCGAATGCACTTGTTTTTGTCAATTTGTGCCTTTCCGTCTTTATCAAAAGAAATTGCACCAACTGGGCAAATGGAAACACAAGTTCCACAACCGATACATTTGTTTTTGTTTACCATAAGTTTTCTCCTTATATTATGTAACAAATATACCACAAATTTTGGAATTTGTAAACTATTTTTTTAATACTTTTACAAATTCTACCACAGCAAGGAGACATAAAAAGCAACCAAAAACCATTTTTAAAATTTTTGAAGGCAAAAAAGACATCAAAACAGAGCCGACAACTGAAGAAATAACTCCGGCAATAATGATTATCCAAATGTTCTTTGTAACAATGTAGCCGTTTTTATAGTGAATGTATATGGAAAAAATTGCCATGACAAGAAAACTTAAAAGGTTTATGCCTTGTGCAAGTTTTTGGTCAAAATTCAAAAAAATGGTCAAAACAGGAATCAAAAGAGTTCCTCCACCCATTCCCATTCCGCCAAACACCCCCGAAACAAGACCCGCAAGTATGTAGAAAAAATATATCATCTTCTCCCCGCCCCTTCTCTTTAAAACAACAGTCGAATTCCACCAGCAAGCATAACGAACACAAAAATGCCCCTTATCACTTTTGCAGGCAAAAATTTCAATGCAAAGGAGCCAACAATTCCACCTAAAACGACTCCGCTTCCGACGGTTAAAAATGGAACACTCTCTAAATTTCCACTTAAAAGATAAATGATTGCACTTACGAAAGAAATTGGTAGAATAACCACGATTGCTGTCGCGTGAGAATATTTATTGTCCAAATGTAGCACCTTTTCAAGTAGAGGAACACAAATCATTCCGCCACCTCCGCCAAAAAAACCATTAACAATTCCTATCAAAGTTCCACAAAGAAGCAAAATGACTTTCTCTTTTGCTGACAACCTCTCTTTTTTTGCATCAACTTTCTCACTTTTTGCCGAATTCATAAGAATATTATCTTTAAATTTTAAAGAAATATTTGCATTTTCTAAATATATGTGTTATAATGAACGAGTTAAACTCACATTCAAAAGGAACGACTATGAAAAAATTAAAGAAACTCAAAAAAATTGCCATGTTGTCAACCGCATTCTTGATGCCAATCACAGCATCTGGAATTGCACTTGTTTCACAACCTGCACAAAAAGTTAATGCTGACGAAGCGGCGGCAAATTACCATTCTGGGTATATGGAAGAAGTAAGTATGTCAAACAACAACTTCAATTCTTCTTCAACCTATTCTATCAGCACATCTCTTTCTGGTTGGACAGGACAAAACAACGACAAGAAAACAACTGCTGGCATTATCAATGTTGGAAGTTCTTTCCAAAACTATATGACAGGGACTTATCGTTTGGCAAAGAACCCTCTTGCAAAAGCAAATGACAAAAACATTTTGATGATAAACTCAAAAACATCAGATTCATCTGCTTATGCAACTGCAAGACAAGGTTATAAGTCAAGCAACATCACTTTAGATGCAAATTCATATTATTCTTTCCAAGTTTCATTTAAGAGCGACACAAACTATAACTCTTACACAACTTATGTTGAAAAATCACAAACAACTGAAGAAACAACTTTGGACAAGACAAAATTTGAAGCAAAAGCATTTGGCGAACACATTTCATTCACATATAAAAGCAAAGCTTATTACATTGAAAAGACTCTTGAAGCAACTGGCAACACAATTGCATCAACAGTTACAGACATTGACAAAGCAAATGTTTATTATGAAGATGAAGAATATGTTGGAATTGTTTACGAAGACAATGCAATCTTCTTGAAAAAAGAATTTGTTGAGAAACAAGCAGATGAGAAATATACAATCAAGGCAAATGCCGAAACTTATGTTTGTAAAAACATTTCTTATGATAAAGACTCTTCAAAATATAAAGTTGCTGCAAACACAAAATATTACACAGCTAAAACAGCATACACATCACTTAATGACTATGTGTTTGGCTCAATGTATTTGTCTGGACTTAAAGATGTTGATGGAAATGATGTAAAAGCAGAATTCAAAGAAGTTTCTTCAAAAGATTGGACAACTTTCTATTTCTTTGTTGAAACAGGAAGCAAATCTCAAACCGTTTCTCTTGACTTATGGCTTGGAGCAAAAGAAGCTGGACACGAAAGCAGTGGTACAGTATTCTTTGATGATTGCCATATTTATAAATACAGTGAAAACACTTTCTGGAAAACCTACAAATCATTTATGGGCAGAAGCTTCACACAAGAAATTACAAGCGGCTCTGGAACAACTGAAGTTGAAATCCCTTGCACAACTCTTGTTAGACTTGATGAAAGCAAACTTTTGGAATATCCTTCAAACAACTTCGACTTTGAAGCAGGAGTTTACAACGACAATATTTCAAGTTTGAAAAACTGGAAATCTTCTGGAAGCGGAAATGCAAGAGTTTTCGACACAAGAGATGCACAATATTTCAAACAACAAACTGGATATGCTTTCACAGGTTCGACCCTTTCTTGCAAAGTTGAAATTGATGGCGAAACAATTGACCTTACCCCTAACAACTATGCACTTGCCCTTTGGGGAAACAACGAAACTGTTAAAGTAACATCAAATGACATTGCAATTGATGCAAACGAAATCTACAAAATCAAAGCATATTACAAGGTTTCTGACCTCTCAAGCGGAAACGCCTATGTGTTTGTTGAAGAAAACAACAATGTGTTAGAAGCTTACAACCTTTCAGCAGACGATTATAAGGTTTCTGCAGAAACAGCAAGTTCCGCACTTTCATCAAACAGTTCAGACGCTTTTGTAAACAAATATAATGTTGTTGAATTCTTTGTTAAAGGCGGTTCACTCTATAACAGTTCAATCAACCTTTCACTCGGACTTGGCAAAACAGACGAAAATGCAACTGGTTGCGTAATTTTTGATGATATCACAATTGAAAAAGCAAGCACTTCTGATTTTGACAATGCAAGCAACAAAGTTGAACTCGACAAAATCAGCAGCACATTGACTGTTGCAAACGGAAACTTTAACAAAGTTACAATAGGTTCAAACGACACTCACCCTTATGCCCCACAAAATTGGACAATAACAAACGGAAACGGAACTGTTTTTGGTGGTGCTATCAACACAGAATCTTCAACTTATGCGAAATATGTTGCAAAATATGAAGAATATAAAGCAAATGGCGTTGAAGACTATGAAAACCCATACATTTGGGCAACATTTGCAAATCCAAAAGATAGCAACGGAACTACAACAAATCCTGACAATATTTTGATGCTTGCAAATATGACAAACTCTTGGCAAACAGTAACAAGCGAAAACTTCAATTTGGAAGCAAACAAGACTTACAAACTCAACTTCAAATTCAAGACAATCAACCTTGACACTGCAGAAAAGGCAACATTTAAAATCAACATTGTTGATGATAATGGAATTACACTTTTCACTTCACAAGAACTCAAGTCTGACAGTGTTTGGTCTGGATATGACATCTATTTCAAATCATTTATGAATGCAAGCAACGCAAACATAAAAATTGATTTTGGAACAAGCACAGACACAATCAGAGGTTTTGCTTATTTTGACAACTTTGAATTCAACACAGTTACAGAAACTGTTTTTGAAAACAAAGCAAGCACAGCCGAAGGAAATGGAGATATTTTCGGTGTTGTTGATATGTCAAACTTCTATTTGAACCTTCCAACAAACAAAAAATCAGACCAAGATGGCAATTACAACATCACAACTCCTGCATATACAGGCACAGTTTCAAGCGGAGAACAAACAAATGGCGGTCTTGTTCAAAGCACAAAATTTGCAAATGAAAACAGCAACTTCTACATTGCAGATGCAAGTGAAGATAAGAGTGTGTTCTACATTGCAAGCGAAAATGCAGGCGGTTATTCAATTCAATCAAATTACAAAATCGATTTGAAATCTGGTTCATATTATGCCCTTTCTTTCAAAATCAAAACATATTTTGGTGGCGAACTTGATGCGGAAAAAGAATATAATTATGGTGCAACCGTTGGTCTTACCGGATTTAAATATTTAACAAACCTCAAAACTTCAAACGACATTAAAGATGGTTATCAAACATATACAATCTACTTTAATCCAAGCGAAGACGCTTCAACACAACTTTACATTGCACTTGTTTGCGATA
>JAGBBH010000035.1 GCA_017938505.1 Clostridia bacterium
ACAAAGGAAAGCTTTGGAAGAAGAAAAAGACAGATATGCTGCAATGGTTAGAGAACTTGAAGAAGCAAAGAAAATTTTGCAAGAACAAACAAGAGCACAAAAAGAAGCAACTGCAATTGCTGTTGCTGCTGCAAACGCAGAACCTGTTGTTGAAACCGTTGTAACAAACATCTCTGCATTATCTTTGGAAGAAATTAAAGAAAAACTTGCTCTTGCTGAAGAAAGATTGAAAGCAACTGAAAAAGAATTTAAACAATGCAAGAAAGAATATATCCCTCTTAAGAGAGTTTGGAACACTTATGAAAAAGACCAAAAGAAACTCAGAAGAAAAGAAGCTCTTGTTGCTAAACAAAAAGTGTTGCTTTATGGTGTTAACAACTATGCAGATATTGACCCAGACAAGGCAAACAAATTGGCAGAAGACCTTGACCTCTTGGACGGACTTAAACTTTCAGTTCAACATTGCCAAGAAGTTATGAAAAACAACGAAGAAAGATATCCATTGCTTGAAAAAATGTATAATGTTTTGAAACTTAGAAATGATGAACTTAAGAAAGATATCGCAATCTACAGACAAGAAATTGCAAGAATTGAAAGCGAAGAAAATGGCACTTCTGAAGAAGAAGTAAATGAATAGTTTATAAGTTTTATTGAAAATTGTCTAAATTGAATGTAATTTAGGCAATTTTTTTTGTTTTTCTTTTTAATTCTTTTGTAATATATTTTTAATTTGTTATAATAACACTATGGAAACTTATCACTCTCTAGATGTGCAACAGACATTACAGAGTGTTGACTCAACTCCAAATGGGTTGACTCATATTGTTGCAAAAGAGCGTCTGGCTAAGAATGGTAAAAATGTTTTGGATAAGGGAAAGAAGAAAAGTTCGTTCCTTAAGTTTTTGTCGCAATTTAAAGATGTGCTTATAATTGTTTTGCTTATTAGCAGTGTTGTTAGCATTGTTATGGCTAGCATTGAAAAAAAATATGAAGAGTTTATTGATGCAGGAATTATTTTGTTTGTGGTTTTCTTTAATGCGATTTTTGGTTTTGTGCAAGAAAGAAAGTCGGAACAGGCTATGGAGGCTCTTAAAAACATTACTAAACCATTCTGCAAGGTTGTTAGAAATGGCAAAACAATGAAAATTAAGTCTGAAGAACTTGTTGTTGGCGACATCGTGGTGTTAGAGGCGGGCGATATCGTTCCTGCAGATTTGCGTCTTTTGGAAACGAGTTCTTTGAAAATTGAAGAAAGTGCTTTGACAGGAGAAAGTGTTCCTGTTGAAAAAAATGCAGAAGTTTGCCTTGATTCTTCCGCGGTGTTGGGCGACAGGGTGAATATGGCTTATATGGGCGGAATTGTTGCTTATGGCAGAGGAACGGGGATTGTTGTTGCATGTGGAATGAAAACAGAAATGGGTAAGATTGCAACAGCATTAAATGAAATCGAAACTCCACAAACTCCGCTGACAAAGAGAATTAAAACAACAAGTTTGATTATAACTGGTATTGTTTTGGCAGTTTGCGTGGTTCTTTTTATTGTTCAAATTTCGACTGGAGGTTCTTTGTTTAATTCGTTCTCTATGGCGATTGCTATTGCGGTATGTGCCATTCCAGAAGGGTTGCCTGCTTGCAACACAGTCATTATGTCTATGGGTGTAAAGAGAATGAGTGACCAAAGAGCAATTGTTAAGAGTTTGCCTGCGGTTGAAACTTTGGGAAGCACTGAGGTTATTTGTTCTGATAAAACGGGAACCTTGACTTTGAACAAGATGACTGTTCAAAAAATTTATTTTATGGGTGAGAGTTGTCAAAAGGTTGACGATATTGATGTTTTGAAAATGGAAAGAGATGCCATTCAGGCTGGGCGTTCTGTTCAGGAAGTTGGGGTTGAAACATTGCAAAATTTCAAGAAAGATAAGAATTTTATTGAACTTTTGAGATGTATGCTTCTTTGCAATGATTCAAAACTCAAATTTGAAGACGGAAAAATTGAAACTGTTGGAGACCCAACGGAAATTGCTTTGGTGCATTATGGTTATAGATTGGGTATCAGCAAAGACAATTTGGAAGGAAAATTTAGACGAGTTAATGAAATTCCTTTTGACAGTGAAAGAAAGTTGATGACAACATTTAATTTGGTTGATGACAAAAATGTTGTTTATACGAAAGGAGCTGTTGACAACATTCTTGCAAGATGCAACAGAATTTTGGACAATGGAAAAATTAGAAAACTCACAGAAACTGACAAAAAACAAATTTTGGAAAAGAATAGTCTGTTTGCTTCTTTTGCTTTGAGAAACTTGGCTTTTGCATTTAAAACAGTTGACAAAATTGGCAAACCTTCAAGCAAAAACACTGAATTTGATTTGTGCTTCCTTGGCCTTGTTGGAATGATTGACCCTCCAAGGGACGAGGTCAAGGCGTCAATTAAAACTTGCAAACAAGCGGGAATTACGACAATTATGATTACGGGCGACCACAAGGACACCGCATTTGCCATCGCAAAAGAATTGGGAATTTGTAATGATGCAAGCAAGGCCGTTACGGGAGCTGAACTTGACGAGATTCCTGATGAAGAGTTTGTAACCCTTGTCAACAAATTTCAAGTTTATGCAAGAGTTAGTCCGCAACATAAGGTTAAAATTGTTAAAGCACTAAAACAAAACAACAAGATTGTTGCAATGACTGGTGATGGATTCAATGATTCTCCAAGCATTAAGGCTGCCGACATTGGTGTTGGAATGGGAATTACTGGAACTGATGTAACCAAAGAGGCTGCAGACATCATTTTGACAGACGATAACTTTGCAACCATTGTTGGTGCGGTTAAAGAAGGCAGAAGGGTTTATAGCACCATTTTGAAAGTGCTTATGTTTTTGCTTGGAACTTCAATTGCAGAACTCGTTTCAATGTCTTTCATCTTGATTGTGTTTAGAAATGAAAATTTCTTTTCGCCTATTTTGCTTTTGTGGATTAATTTTGTTTCTGACACTTTTGTTGCATTGGCGCTAGGGTTTGAAAAGGCTGAATCGGATATTATGAAACGAAAACCAATCAAAAACTCTGGGAATCTCTTTAAGGGAAATGTAGGGGCGAACATTTTGGCATCATCACTGTTTGTGGCGGTTGTTATGATTTCTCTGTATGTTGTTTGTACCTATGCATTTAAACTTTTGCCAGAGCAAGTTACGACTGTTTGCTTTATTTATTTGGCTTTTGTGCAACTTTTCCATTCCTATAACCTTAAAAATCAAAACGAGTCTTTGTTTAAAACTAACCCTTTTGGAAACAAAGTCTTGAACTGGGCATTTTTGGGTTCGGCATTGCTTACGGTTTTGATTGTCATTCTTCCAATTGCACCGATTCAAAACGCTTTTGGAGTTTGTATGATTAACTGGTGGCAATGGTTGTTGGCTCTTGGCTTGGCGATTTTGATTGTTCCATATTTTGAACTTGTAAAGTTAATTTTGAATCATAAAAGGAAAAAATAATGAAAAATAAACCAAAAATTTTTGATTTAAGTGCTATATCAATTATTGCTTGCGACTGTTTGCAGGCAGTAATTGGTATTTTTGTGGATATGTTTTTTATTTCAAAAATTTTCAGAACGCCTGGTTCTTCGATGGCACAAAATGTTATTAATATTGGAATTTATTATGTTATTCTTTATTCTCTTTTGACCATTTCTTACAGATTTTCGGGTTTTGCATTGAAGAAAATCAATAAAAGCATTTTTGTGTCCATTGGTGCAGGAATTTTGACATTGTCTGTAATGATGATTTATTTTCTTGATAAAACAGGCGCGCTTTCGACATTTGTTCCGCTTGTTGCGGTTGTTTATGGACTTGGTTGGTCTTTCTTCTCTTCGGGTTATAACAATCTTACAGCGGAAACAATTAGCAGTAAGCACCAAGTAAGGTTTTTTGCAGTTAAGAAGATGATGTATCAAGGCACTTACATACTTTTCCCTGTAACATTGGGGTTGATTATTGACAATGTTGGTTTCACTGTTATGGCACTTATTATGTTGTGCATTTGTGCATTTTTGATTTTGGTTTCTTTTCTCATTAAACCAAAGAAAACTTATAAACTTTCTTTCAATTTGAGAAGGTTTACCAAAACTTTGAAAGAGAGAAAGCAAGAAGTTAAACCTCTGATTTGGGTGTATATTAGCAACTTCTTTAGAGGGGCATCTTTTGACTGTTTTACTACGCTGATAACAATTTTCGTCATTAAAAACTTCCAAAGCGACACTTCTCTTGGAATGTTTCAGTCCATTTTTACCGCTTGTTCCATTATAACAATGCTATTCTATCTTAAATTTTATCGAAAAAAGAGGGCAACAAAGTTTATTTTGCCAACGGTTATTGCTGTTGCTGCAACGGTTGTTGGCATTTTGTGTAGCGACTCCGAAATTGCAATTATTTGTTTCTATGCGGTTTATGTTATTTTGAATGTAATTTTGATGTCTGTTTCAGATTCAAGGCGTGCGGGGGTTGTGAGAGTTTTATCTTTACATTCGAACATTTTGGAAAGCCATGCAATAAGCGAGTTTTTCCTTGGTTTTGGAAGATTGTCTTCAACAATTGTGGTTATAATTGCTGCTGTTATTGACAATGTTACAGGAAACTCAAGTCTTATTGCTCTGAAAGTTGCTTTGGCATTTGTTGCAGTTATGTATGTTTGCTATGGGCTTAGTCTTATTAAAATTGAAAAGGGGCTTATTAAGCAAAATGAGGAGTTTACAAAAGCTCATATTCAAGAACAAATCGAAAAAACAGAGGATTAGTTTTTTTTGAGGTTTAACGCAAAAGTAAAGAAAGAAAAATTCTTTACTTTTTTTGTTTGTTGGTATATAATTAAATGATTAGAGGTAAGATTTATGATTATTGATATCCAAAAAGAAAAATTAAACAATTTGAAAGAAGAATTTAAATTTATTAAGGAGTGTCTTTGACCCGGACAATCTTGAAATTAGACTTAAAACTTTAAAAGAAGAACAACTCTCTGATGGCTTTTTTAATGATGCTAAGAAGGTCTCAAAAGTGGGCAGAGAAGTGAAGTCATGCGAATATAAACTTGAAAAAATCAACAACTTAAAAGCTCACATAGAAAACTGTGAAGCGTCTATTGAACTTCTTGGCGAGTTGGAAGATGATGGACTTTTTGAAGAACTTTGCTCAACGCTTGAAGTTCTTGAAAGGGAAATTGAGGGAGCAAAACTTGAAACATTACTCTCTGGTAAATATGACAACTATAATGCTATTTTAACTTTGCACGCAGGCGCAGGGGGAACTGAAGCGCAAGATTGGGCGGATATGCTTTATAGAATGTATTGTATGTATGCAGAAAAAAATGGTTTCAAAATTAAGGTCCTTGATGTTTTAGATGGTGAAGAAGCAGGGATTAAATCTATAACTTTCCTCCTTTCTGGAGAGTATGCCTATGGTTATTTGAAAGCAGAAAAAGGGGTTCATCGTCTTGTGAGAATCTCTCCATTTGATGCCAATGCAAGAAGACATACGAGTTTTGCAAGTTTGGAAGTTATGCCGGAAATTGATGATGCTCCAGACATTGTTATTAGGCCAGAAGATTTGAAAGTTGACACTTACCGTGCTTCTGGCGCTGGTGGACAACATGTAAACAAGACTGAATCGGCAATTAGAATTACGCATATCCCTTCGGGAATTATTGTTGTTTGCCAAACTGAAAGGTCTCAAATTCAAAACAGAGAAACCGCGATGAAAATGTTATATTCTAAACTTGTTGAAAAGCAAGAACTCGAGGAAATGGAAAAACTTGCATCTATTCGTGGTGATGTCAAGAAAATTGAATGGGGAAGTCAGATCAGGTCTTATGTTTTCTGTCCTTACACTATGGTTAAGGACCACAGAACAAACTTTGAAACAAGTGATGTGCAAGCGGTTATGAATGGCGACATTCAGGATTTTATTAATGAATATCTTAAAAGGACAAGTGTGAAAGGTTAGATGACTTATTTAGAAATTGCAAAAACCAAATTCGACAATCTTAAGAACAAAAAAGATGTTCTTATTCTTTCTGTTGAATCATCTTGTGATGAAACTTCAATTGCACTTGTTCGCAATGGCAGAGAGGTCCTTGCAAACATTATTTCAACGCAAATTGAAATTCACAAGCAGTTTGGTGGGGTTGTTCCAGAAGTAGCCTCAAGAAATCACATTAAAAACATTTCAACAGTTTTGGAAGAAGCTCTTGCAAAGGCAGAAGTTTCCCTGCAAGATATTGATGCGATTGCGGTAACTTATGGTGCAGGTCTTATGGGGGCGCTTCTTGTGGGGGTTAATTTTGCCAAAACTCTTGCTTATGCGCTTAAACTTCCTCTCATTGCAGTCAGTCATGTTCACGGACATATTGGTGCAAATTATATTTCGCACAAAACGCTTCAACCTCCATTTTGCTGTCTTATGGTAAGTGGTGGGCACACCGCAATTGTTAGAGTTGAAGATTATTGCGACTATCATCTCATTGGTTCTACTGTTGATGATTCTGTGGGAGAATGTTTTGATAAGGTTGCAAGAGTTCTTGGATTGTCTTATCCTGGTGGACCAAACATTGACAGACTTGCAAGAGAAGGCAAGAATGTTGTTAAGTTTAATTACAAAGCTCCATTGCAAAATACATACAACTTTTCTTTTAGCGGGCTTAAAACTGCTGTTGTCAATTTTGTTCATAATAAAGAACAAAAAAATGAACAGTTTTCAAAAGAAGATTTGGCATATTCTTTTCAACAACTTGTTGTTGATGAGTTGTCTGGAAAAACAATGAATGCTTGCAGAGAACTTGGTCTTGATAAACTGGTTGTTGCTGGAGGCGTTGGCGCAAATTCTTGGCTTAGAGAAAGATTGCAAAGTGATTGCGAAAGAGAGAAAATTAAACTTTATTTGCCAGATTTGAAATATTGCACGGACAATGCTGCAATGATTGGTGCCATCGCTTATTATTATGTTTTGAATGGCATTGGTCTTGCTGATTTGACTTTAACAGCAAAACCAACAGTAAATATTTGAGAGGTGATTTATGGAACTTTTGGCGCCTGCGGGCAATTTTGAAAAATTTTTGGCAGGGTTGCATTTTGGTGCAGATGCTTTTTATTTGGCTGGAGGGCGTTTTGGATTGCGTGCCTTTGCTGGAAATTTCTCACAAGAGGAAATTGTGAAAGCGGTTCAAATGGCTCACGAGAGAAACAAGAAAGTCTATGTAACTTTAAATATCATCGCCAGAGACGAAGATTTTCAAGGATTGAAAGAGTATCTTGAGTTTTTGGTTGAGGCAAAGGTTGATGCTGTCATTGTTGCAGATATTGGAGTTTTGCAATTCGTTAAAGAAACTGTGCCAGCAATGGAAGTGCATATTAGCACTCAAGCAAATGTTATAAATTCTTATTCAGCAAAACTTATGGCAAAATTCGGTGCAAAAAGAATTGTTTTGGCAAGAGAATTGACGCTTGAACAAATTAGAAATATAAGAAAAAATCTTCCAAAAGAAGTTGAAATTGAAGTCTTTGTTCACGGGGCTATGTGTATGGCTTATTCTGGCAGATGCTTGCTTTCAAATTATCTTACGGGGCGTGATAGCAATCGTGGTGAATGTGTTCAGGCTTGCAGATGGAAATATATGATTAGAGAAGTCAGCAGAGATGATGAGTTGGAAGTTCAAGAAGATGAAAAGGGAAGTTACATTTTTAACTCTAAAGACCTTAATATGCTTGAGCATCTGAAGGAACTTCAAGAAGCTGGCGTTGACAGCATAAAAATTGAAGGAAGAATGAAATCTGCTTACTATGTTGCAACTGTTGTTAATGCATATCGCAGAGCACTTGATAATCTTCCAGCAGAGGTAGATGAAACATTGAAAAAAGAACTTTTCAAGGCTTCTCACAGACATTATACAACAGGGTTTTATTTTAAAGACGAGAAAAAACAATTTGTTGAAGATTCTATGCCTGTGCAAGAAAGCGAATTTGTTGCAATTGTTGAGCAGGATTGTAAAGACGGGAAGGTCGTTTTGCAAATGAGAAACAAATTTTCTGTTGGAGAGGAACTTGAAGTTTTGAGTCCTTCGCAAGAAACTTTTAACAAAAAGTTGAAAGTGGAAAGCATTGTTGACAGTTTTGGAAACAATGTCGATTCTGCAAAAAAAGTTCAAGAAAATGTCATTGTTCCTTGCTTGCTAAACTTGAAAAAAGGCGACATTTTGAGAAGATAAAATTTAAAAATTTTTAAGTTTTATTTGACATAACTGCTTTTGTGTGATAATATTTATTGTGTTTAAGGAGAATTATGGCAAAGCTTAACATAAACAACATTGAAAATGTTGAGGGGAAATATCATTTGATGTTTTTTGAAGGGAAAAATATGGTTGAAAGTGCAAAAAATGATTTGCGTTTCACTTGGTTTTCTCTCTTGTTTTTTGTCTGTTTGTTTCTTGTTTTTGTGATTTTTACAAGTTTCAATATGTTTTATGTAGGATTTTTTGCAGTGTTTTTTGTTTGTTTTTTGGTTAACTTTATTTGCTTGAAAATGCAAAAACGCAGAGGAACAAAGCAATGCATTTATGCGGTGCAAAACTCTAAAACAACTGAAATTGTAAACAAACAAATTGATAATCGTTCTGCAAGCAAGGCAATTGTTAAATCAATGTCAAATACAATTGATAAATATGATGCAAAAGCAAAGTATAAGGGTTTTGTTCAAAAATATAAACGCAGAAAAAAACATAAGCATATTGTTGGAATTATTATGGACTTTGAAGAAGAAAAAGAAAAGAAGGTTTGATATCTTCTTTTTTTTGTTAAATAACATTTTTATCAATTAAACCTTTTGTCTTTCGTAAAAAAACAAATAACTTAATTTTTAAATGGTTATTTATCTTATTTGCTTGAATTTTTGTGCGGAATTTGTTATTATATAAATTGATTTTAGGAGATTATTATGATTACAGATACAGAACTTAAAGAAAAGTGGTTTAAATTTTTTGAAAAACACGGATTTAAAAGAATTGACAGTTATTCTATCATTCCAGAAAATGACCCAACTGTGCTCTTTACAACTGCGGGAATGCACCCTCTTGTTCCTTATCTTTTGGGAGAAAAACACCCTGCAGGCGACAAGATTTGCGACATTCAAAGATGCATTAGAACTGGAGATATTGATTCAGTTGGCGATGACAGCCATTTGACTTCTTTTGAAATGCTTGGTAACTGGTTCTTGGGCGAATGTGATAAAGAAAAAATGATTAGAATGTCTTACGAGTTTTTGACAAGCAAAGAATATTTGGGAATTCCTAAGGAAAGACTTGCAACAACCGTTTTTGCTGGTGATGAAACTGCACCAAGAGATGAACTTGCTTATAACACTTGGAAAGATTGTGGCATTGAAAATGTTTTCTACCTTGGAAAAGAACACAACTGGTGGGCACTTGGCGGTGGTGTTGGCCCTTGTGGAACAGACACTGAAATGTTTTATGACACAGGCAAACCAAAATGTTGTGAAGAATGTTCTCCTGCTTGTGATTGTGGAAAATATCTTGAAATTTGGAATGATGTTTTTATGCAATATAAGGTGGAAAAAGAAGGAGAAAAAGCTGTTCTTCTTGCAAGACCAAACATTGACACAGGAATGGGACTTGAAAGAACTATCCCTGTTTTGAATGGGCATAAATCAGTTTATGACAGTGGAATTTTTAAAACAGTTATTGATTTTATCAATTCAAAAGCAACGGTTAAATATCAAGACAGTGAAAGTGCAAAGAAATCTTATCGCATTATCACTGACCACTTGCGTTCATCTATGTTTGTGCTTGGAGATATTAGAGGAGTCGTTCCTTCAAATGTTGGACAAGGTTATATCTTGAGAAGATTTATTCGTCGTTCCGTTAACCACGCAAGGAACATTGGCTTTGATGTAAAATATTTTGCTGATATCATCGACCTCTTTGTTGACAAACACGGCGTTGATTATAAAGATGTTGCTTCAAAGAGAGAGTTTATTAAGGAAGAACTTGCAAAAGAAGTTGAAAAATTCTCAAAGGCTCTCGAAGAAGGTCATAAAGAATTTAACAAGGTCATTAATGGCATTGAAAAACATAAACAATTCGCTGCATTGAAAGGCGAAACTGTTGAAAACATTATTTCTGGAAAAGCTTGCTTCAGACTTTATGACACCTTTGGTTTTCCATTTGAATTGACAAGAGAACTTGCAGCTGAAAGAGGTTATGAAACTGATGAAGAAGGCTTTAAAAAAGCATTTGAAGAACATCAAGAAAAAAGTAGAAGTGCCTCTGCTGGAACTTTTAAAGGCGGTCTTGCTGATAGTAGTTATGAAAGTGCAAAATTGCACACTGCAACACATCTTATTATGGCAGGACTTCGCAAGTTGTTTGGACCTCAAGTTATGCAAAAAGGCTCAAACATCACTCCAGAAAGACTTAGAATTGACTTCAATCTTGACCACAAAATGACTCCAGAAGAAATTGCTGAAGTTGAAAAATTTGTTAATGATGCAATTGCAAAAGAAATTGATGTTGTTTGCACAGAAATGTCTGTTGAGCAAGCAAAACAATCTGGTGCCGTTGGAGTGTTTGAAAGCAAATATGGTGAGGTTGTTAAGGTTTATTCTGTTGGAGAAGTTTCAAAAGAAATTTGTGGCGGACCTCACGCAAAAAATACAAAAGACCTTCATCATTTAAAAATTGTTAAAGAAGAAAGTTCTTCAAGTGGAATTAGAAGAATTAAGGCAATTTTAGATTAATTTTTTCATATTTGTGTGTGATTTTGATTTTACAAAATTGACAAGGATACAATTTTGTGATAGAATTTAATTATTAAGGCGGCAAAAATGGGACAAGGTCAAATTAGAAAGGGATTTTTCTTCTATTTCGGACTGTTTGTTTTGTTGTTGATTTCTGTGTTCTTGGTTTGCTTGGTTATTATGATGTTTAATCCTGGCAAAACAGTTCTTTGGATGAAATATTTTACAGACAACAATGTTTATAAATATGAAACCACAACCGATGGTTCTGAAACGCCGATTGATTTTTCTTCTCTTTCTGGGATTAATATTAAATGTAATTCTTATGCGAAAGTTACACTTAAAAGAAACAAAGATGCCAATATGCCACTTGACATAGTTTATATTGTCAGCAAGGCGAAGGGGTTTGGAACTCATAAGAGTGATGTTAATTTTGTTTACAACATCAGAAAAGAAGGTTCTGTGTTGCATATTGAAGTTGACGAACCAGATGGGTTCTTGTTCTTCTCTAGAAACATAGAAATTGTGTTGAATGCTCACACAAACAGAAGTTACAATTTTTCAAACATTGCGTTGAATGTTGAAACTGGTTCTGGAAACATTGAAATTGGAAGAGAATATGCTGGTTCTCAAGAGGTTGCTCTGAAATCTTTGAAAGCAAAAACAGCAAGTGGAGATATTATTTTTGGTCAAACATTTAACTCTTCAGCATTAACAAGTTGTGAACTTACAACAAGTGGTGGAGACATTAAGGGTTACAGAGAAATAACATATCTTGATGGAACAACAAAGAAAGGTCAAGGAATTGCACTTAATTGTGATGCAAACATTGACATTGGAAACGGCTGGCTTGGAATGGATGCAATTTCAATGGGTTCAAGAACATTGAACATTAAAAGCAAAAAGGGAACTGTTGATGTTGACTGTATTGTTGCAGGCGAAACAAGTGTTCAATGCCACGAAGGAAACTATTATGTTGACAGCGTGAGAGGAAACCTTTCATTTGACCCGGCAGAAGACACTTTGGCTTCTCCTAACATTGTTGCAGGGTTTATTTCTGGAAACTTTGATGTTTCTTCTGTTGGAGGAACTCCTGATGTTACGGTTAAAGAAATTGGTGGGAAGTTCTCTCTTGTTGCTGACAAGGGTAAAGTCCTTGTTAAAAATGCAAAGGGTGAAGTTGAAATTGATGGAGAAGGTACACTTTCTGCGGATATCACTTTTGGCGAGAATTATTCAAGACAAGCAAGAATTAAAAACAATGCAGGCGAACTTAATGTGAAATTCTTGGGCGGAATTTTGGGAAGTGGAAACATTATTGTTCAAACAAACAAGAGTGTTGTAAATGTTAAGGTTACAATCGCTGCAGGTTTTGTTGCAACAGCAAAGAAATCCGATGGTTCTATGCTTGCTGATGACAAAATTAATATCAATGTTGGACTCAACAAGGGACAATCTAAAAATCCTCTTGATGTTGTTGGAACTGTTGGTGGAAAAGGAACAATTAACATTACAACAAATGCCAAAGTTAACTATGAATTGGTAGAAAAATCAACATTGGTGGCATAAAATTTGGATTTCAAATAAGGCAGAAATTTCTGTCTTATTTTTTTGCCTAATTTGTTTGCAATGTGAAGATATTTGTTATAAAATAGTGCTATGTTTAGGAGGAAAAAATGATTTTGACAATAATTTGTGTTATTGCATCACTTGCTTTGGTTGTAAGTGTTGTTACAATGGTTTTGGTGTTGAATAAAAAAACATCTTCGAAAATGGAAGAACAAGATAAGAATGATATTGTTTCAAAAATCAATGTGGGCTTGGATTTTCTGACAAAGGGATTGACAGAATCACAAAAAGCAAACAATGGTGCAACAATTGAAATTGTAAAGAATTTGCAAGAAGGGTTGACTGCAAATAATGAGGCTCTTGAAAAAAGGGTTATGCAACTGATTAAGCAACTTGATGAAAGAATGCAGGCAATCAGCAAAATGCAAGAAGAAAAACTTGAAAACATTAGACAGTCAAATGAACGACATTTAAGTGCAATGCAAGCAGACAATAACAAGCAACTTGACAAAATGCGTGAAACTGTCGATGAAAAACTTTCAAAGACAATCAACGAAAGATTTGACCAAAGTTTCAAAATGCTCAGCGAACAACTTGAAAATGTCTATAAATCAATTGGCGAAATGCAAAATATTGCTTCAGATGTTGGAAATTTGACAAAAATGCTGTCAAATGTTAAGACAACAGGAATCTTTGGAGAAATTCAACTTGGTGCAATTTTTGAACAGATTTTGGCGAAAGAACAATATGTTACAAATTTTGTAACTGCAAATGGAAAAGAACCTGTTGAATTTGCAATAAAACTTCCAGGACAAGTGGAAGGGGAATATGTTTATCTTCCTGTTGATAGCAAATTTCCTCTTACAACTTACACTGATATGCAAAATGCTTATGAAAAAAATGATTTTGAGAACTTTAAACTTAAAAAAGACCAATTGAAGAACAAAATCAAATCTATGGCAAAGGATATTAACAAAAAATATATTTATCCACCAAAAACAACTCAATTTGCTGTTATGTTCTTGCCAATTGAAGGCCTTTATGCAGAAGTTGCAAAAATGGGATTGATTGAAGAATTACAACAAGAATATAATGTAACAATTGCAGGGCCTACAACAATGAGTGCACTTCTTAACAGTTTGCAAATGGGATTTAACACTTTGGCAGTTCAAAAGAAATCTGGCGAAGTTTGGAAAATCCTGGGAGCAGTTAAGACAGAGTTTGACCGCTTTAGCGAAATTGTCAATAAAATTCAAAAGAAGTTTGGCGAAACAAGCAGTGAGTTTGACAAACTTGTTGGAACAAGAACAAGAATGATTGTTAGCAAACTTAAGAGCATAGACCGTTTGGAAAGTGAGGAAACTGCAAAAATTTTAGGATTTGAAGAACCAACGAAGTTTCTTGAAAGTGCAAACATTGATGTTAATGATGAAGAATAGGAAGAAAAACCTCTTGAAAAGGAGGTTTTTTTGTGTTATAATGTGTTTAACAAGGAGCTTTTGGAGAAAAAATGTTAAAAATTGGTTACAATGAAGATAATCTTAAAATATTGCAAGAGAATTTAGATGAAATAAAGATGGTTCGCTATATTTGGGGAGATAAAATTGTTGCATATTGGAAAGGCGACAAAGAGTTTGAAAAACCTCTTTGGCTTGCTGGATTTAAAGGAATGGAAGGAACGACTGCGCTGAGAAGAGTTCAATCTATTTTGGGCAAAAAATTCTTAAAACCAAAAGATGAACTTGGTCTGTTGGTAAACAAAAAGGAATTTCAATCTTGTTGGATTGCTTCTCATCTCGAAAAAGAATGGGATTGGAGACAAGGCTATGTAGAAAAAGAGCGCTATAATGTTTGCATAGAGTTTAAAGATGGCTCAATATTTAATAATGGTCATAATTTATCAGAAGATGTGGCCGAAAGATTCGCTAAACCATTTACCGATTTTGAGGAGAAACATAGAGGAAAAAGCATCTAACGAACTCAAAAACAAGTTTTTTTTGAAAAAAAACATTGACTTTTTTGTTTTTTGAGGTTATAATGATAAAAATTAATTAAAAGGAACGGGCAAAAAATGCAAAAAATTGCAATGATTATCGTTAATAATAACAATAATAATAACAATAACGCATTAAATTTGATGGGTTCCTTTTATTATTGTTGATTGACAAAACTAAAACTACTAAACAAGATAAGCAACGGTAAAGGAAGGAACCTGACCGTTGCTTTTTTGTTATAGGTGCATTAAAAAATTATGCAAAAGGATTTTTAGTTATTTAAAGAAAAAGGAGAAATTATGAAAACTTATTTGAAGAAAATTCAAAGGTTTATGAATAATGCCCTTGCGGGCGAGATTATTTAAAATTTTTGGGATTTGATTTAAAATTGCTTTTAAAAGCAGACAAAATATATTAAAATTAAAAGGTAGGATTTAAAAATGAAAAAAACTTATGTAAAAGATATTCAAGTTGGTGTTGAATGTGAAATTAGTGGCTGGGTCGAAAAGATTAGAAGTCAAAAAACTATGCAATTTGTTGTGCTTAAAGATGTTTCTGGAAGTATTCAAGTTGCAATTGATAAAGTTGGCCAACCAGACATCTCTAAGGTGGTTGAAACTCTTTCTAGACAAAGTGTTGTTAGATTTACAGGAAAAGCAATTAAGGCTGAAATGGTAAAACTTGGGGGAATTGAATTTGTTCCAACAACAATTGAAGTTGAAAGTATTGCCGAAGATTTGCCTATTGACGAAGAAAGCGGAAAAGAACTCAAAATGGATTATAGATGGATTGATTTGAGGCAAGACAAAGAAAGGCTTATTTTTGAAATTAGAACTTACATTGAACAAGTTATGAGAGAATATTTTGTTGAAAGAGGTTACATTGAAATCCACTCTCCAAAAATTACTTCTCAATGTTCTGAAGGTGGGGCTGATGTGTTTACTCTTGATTATTACGGTCAAAAAGCATACCTTACACAAAGTCCACAATTTTATAAACAAATGGCAATTGCAAGCGGTTTCGATAAGGTTTTTGAAATTGGTGCTTATTATCGTGCGGAAAAGTCTTTTACGGCAAGACATACAGCAGAAGCAACCTGTCTTGACTTTGAAGTTGCTCATGTTAAGAGTCATCACGAAGTTATGGACATTGAAGAAGATTGGTTCGTTTTTGTTTTGAAGAAAATTCAAGAAAAATATGGAACAAAAATTAAAGAATTTTTCGATGTTGAGGTTAAACTTCCAGAAAGAGAGATTCCTAGAATTAAACTTGCCGATGTATTTAAAATCTTTAAAGAAACCTATGGCGTTGATGTTCCAGAAGCAGAACAACTTGACCTCAGTCCAGACTATGAAAAATTGATTTGTGATTATGCTGCTAAATATTTGGGAAGCGAGGCTGTGTTTATTACGGATTATCCTGCAGAGGCGAGAGCATTCTATTCAAAGAAAATTGATGGCAGTTTTGATTGTATGTCATTTGACCTTATTTATCGTGGTTGGGAAATGAACAGCGGTGCTGTGAGAGAACACAGATATCAACAACTTAAAGACCAAATTGAAGAACACGGAGTTGACAGTGAAAAGATGAAAGATTATTTGGAATTCTTTAAATATGGCTGTCCAACTCATGGTGGAATTGGATTTGGTATTGAAAGATTTTTGGCAAAACTTTTGGGACTTCCATCACTTAAAGAAGCAATTTTTGTGTTTAGAGGACCAAGCAGAATTAAACCATAAGGAGGAAAAAATGAAGGTTGATTTGGAATATTTGGAAAAACTTAGCAAACTTAAAATTGGCGACGCTGACAAAGAGCAATTTGCTAAAGACTTTGAAAGAATTTTGGATTTTGTCGATGAAATAACAAAACTTGAACTTTCAGATGAGGACCGCATTGTTGCAGTTCTTCTCGCAGAACTTAGAGAAGATGAAGAAGTTACAAAAGAGCATTGTGATGTAATTGCAAATGCTCCAAAGAAAAAAGATGGGTGTTATGTAACACCATTGGTGGTGGAATGATGAAGTTTGAAGATTTTAGTGTTATTGACCTTGTTGAAGGGATTAAAAATAAAGTTTTTACAAGCGAAGCGGTTGTAAAATATTTTGTTCAAAGATGTGAACAATTTAAAGACCTCAATGCTGTCATTGAAGTTTTTGATGATGTTGTTGAAAAAGCTAAAACAATTGATGAGAGAATTGCAAGGGGAGAAAAACTTGGCCTTTTAGTAGGGGTGCCTGTTGCAATTAAGGACAACATTGCGTGTAAGGGCAAGAAAATGGGTTGTGCGAGCAAGTTTATGCAAGACTATGTTTCGCCTTATTCAGCAACAATTATTAAGAAATTAGAGGCAGAAGACGCAATCATCTTTGGTAGAACCAATATGGACGAGTTTGCAATGGGCGGAAGCTGTGAAAAAAGTTGTTATGGTGCTTGCAAAAACGCTTTCAATTCTTGCAAAGTTGCTGGCGGAAGCAGTGGTGGAAGTGCTGTCGCTGTTGCAGCTGGGCTTTGTCCTGCGGCTATTGGAACAGACACAGGTGGTTCTGTTAGACAACCTGCATCATTTAATGGGGTTGTTGGAATTAAACCAACTTATGGAACGGTTTCTCGTTTTGGTCTTGTTGCATTTGCAAGTTCAACAGACCAAGCCGCACCAATTACAAAGACGGTTGAGGACAATGAACTCATTTTGTCTATTATGAGTGGAAAAGATATCAATGATGCCACAACAATAGACAATGCTGTTTTTGATGAAGTCGATAAGCAAGCATACAAGATTGGAATTTGCAAACAACTTAAAGATGAGATAGAAAAACTTGAATATTATGATAATTTTAAAAAGGTTCTTGCACAATTTGAAAAACTTGGTTGTGAAATAGTAGAAGTTGATGTTCCACACATTGAACATAGTTTGGCTTGTTATTATATTGTTACTCCTGCTGAAGCAGCATCAAACCTTGCAAGATTTGATGGGGTTAAATATACCACAAGAAGTCAAGAAGCAAAAAACTTGGAAGAAGTTTATGTTAAAAGCAGAAGCGAAGGGTTTGGACTTGAAGTTAAGAGAAGAATTATTACTGGTAACTTCGTGCTTTCAAGCGGATTTTTAGATGCATATTATAAAAAGGCAAAAAGATTGCAAGGTCTTTTGAAAAGAGAATTTGAAAAAGCTTTTGAAAGTTGTGATGTTATTTTGACTCCCACAACTCCAGGAGAAGCGTTTGATATTGGAGGAAAAAGTCAAGACCCAATTGCTATGTATTTGGAAGATGTGTTCACTGTTCCTGCAAGTATTGCGGGAATTCCTGCATTGAACATTCCTTTTGGAAAGGGTAAGAATGGATTGCCTCTTGGCTATCAATTGATGGGCCCTGAAAAAAGAGAAGATATGCTTTATGACATTGCAAAAATGTTTGAAAAACAAACAAAAGTTGAAGGAGGCATACAATGAATTATGATGTAGTTATTGGACTTGAAATTCACGCAGAACTTAAAACAAAAACAAAAGTGTTCTGCTCGTGTAAGAATGAATTTGGAGCAAAACCAAATGAAAATACTTGTCCAGTTTGCACAGGTATGCCTGGTGCATTGCCTGTTATTAACAAAAAGGCCGTAGAACTTTGCATTAAGTCTGGATTGTGTTTTGGTAGCGATATCTCTTTGTATGCGGTTATGGAAAGAAAAAACTATTTTTATCCAGACCTTTCTAAGGCATACCAAATCAGCCAAATGGTTAATCCTATTTGTATTGGCGGTGGTATTAAACTTTCAAATGGGAAATTTGTAAGATTGAATAGAATCCACTTGGAAGAAGATGCTGGAAAACTTACCCACATTAGCAAGAGTGTGGGGACTTTGGTGGACTATAACAGAGGGGGAACTCCTCTTATTGAAATTGTTACAGAACCAGACTTTTCAAGTGCAGAAGAAGTTGATGAATTTTTGAAAAGAATTAGAGAGGCTCTTGTTTTTGCGGGGATTGCTGATTGTAAAATGGAAGAAGGCGGAATGCGTTGCGATGTCAACCTTTCTCTTAAACCAAAAGATAGTGTTATTTTTGGAACAAGAACAGAAATGAAAAACTTGAACTCTTTCAAGAGTGTTTCAAGGGCAATTGAATATGAAATTAAACGCCAAGCTGAAGTTTTGAACTCTGGAGAAACGGTGGTTCAAGAAACTCGTAAGTGGGACGATGCAAAAGGCAAAAACCTTACAATGAGGTCAAAGGAAGAAGCTCAAGATTATAGATATTTTCCAGACCCAGACATTCTCCCAATTGCAATTTCAATTGAAACAGTTGCAAAACTCAAAAACGAAATGCCAGAACTTCCACAAGCAAGAAGAGATCGCTATGTTCAAGATTTTGGTTTGCCAGAATATGATGCTCAAATTTTGACATCTTCAAAATATGTTTCTGACTATTTTGAAAAATGCGTCAAGTTGTTTACGGTGCCTAAAAAGATTAGTAACTGGATTATGGTTGACCTTTTAAAACTTGTTAAAGAACAAGAAGAATTTTCTTTCCCTATTTCTGAAGAAGATTTTGTTGAAATAATTAAAATGGTTGAAGAAAAAACCATTAACAAGACAGTTGGACTTCAACTTATGGAAAAAGTTATTGAAACAGGAGAAAAACCAAGGGTGTTGGCTGACAAAATGGGACTTCTTGTAACTATTTCCAAAGAACAAATTTTGGACCTTTTGAGAAAACTTAAAGCTGAAAATGCAAAAGTTGCAGAGGATTATAAGAAAACTCCGGAAAAGGTTGTTGGCTTTATTGTGGGATATGTAATGAAAAACACTGGCGGAAAAGCAAATAGTGTTCTTGTTAAAGAACTTGTTGGACAAGTGTTTAATGATTAAAAAACAAAAAAACAGATATCTTCGGGATATCTGTTTTTTTATTGAGAAAGACAATGCAAAGTGAGATTTTTTGCAAGTTACAGTTTTAAAAGCAGGGGATATGGTGGTGATATGGTTATTTGCAATGAGGTTTGTAAAGGAAAATTGTTAAAGAAATAAAAAAGTTTCAGTTGCCTGAATCCTATCTAACACGGAATTTCACCGAGCACCTAATCACTTAGGTTTATATAATCATTATACTCAAAAAAACAAAAAAGTCAACACAAAGTTGACAAGAACTAATGTTGGTGCTGGTGGAGGGAGTCGAACCCTCACGTCCTTTCGAACTCGGGATTTTAAGTCCCGTGCGTCTGCCATTCCGCCACACCAGCAAAAATATCTCAAAAAAGATGATTCTGCAAAGTTGGAGGTACCACCCGGATTTGAACCGGGGAATAAAGGTGTTGCAGACCTTTGCCTTACCGCTTGGCGATGGTACCAAATTGCTGAAATCATCTTTTTTGGAACGATTAAACTATACCATATTGAATAAACTTTGTCAACTTATTTTGCAAAATTGTCTTTCAATGTTTAATTTTTTTAGCGATTTTTGTAAAAGTTCATAGTTTTTATATGCACATATTCTAAATTTTGTTCGGTTTGTGTGTTGATAAGTAGATTGCTTTATCAAATTTTTAATTGATAAATGAGGTTAATAACAAAAAATTTGATTTTTTTTGAGTTTTTCATTAAAAATGCTTGATTTTTTGTTTTGCTTTTGATATACTATGAGAGCATTAAATGAAATGTGCGGGAGTGGCTCAGTGGTAGAGCGTTGCCTTGCCAAGGCAAATGTCGCGAGTTCG
>JAGBBH010000036.1 GCA_017938505.1 Clostridia bacterium
AGTTGTGTATTATGTGTCTTAACATTGATGCATAATACACAAAATATTGATATTTGCAATTGATTATCTGCCCAAATCCTTTAACACCTTCAAGATGATTTCTTCTGCAGTAATGTCTGCAGTTGCTTTGCTTCTTGCCAAACGATAGGCTTCATTTTTGTTAACCCCCAAACTTATCAAAGTGTCAACAGCATCATTTAGAGCACTTTCATTTATACTTTCAACATTTGCCAAGAGGTCGCCATCAAGAAGTGGTAAGTTGACGCTCGAAACTTTATCTTTAAGTTCCAAACAAATTCTTTCTGCACCTTTTTTGCCAAGACCTTTGATTTTGGAGATTGTGTTTGCGTCTTCATTTAAAATTGCAACAATTAAGTCTGAAAGTTTCATGCCTGACAAAATTGTTATGGCGGATTTTGGACCAATGTTTGAAACGCTTATGAGCTTTAAGAACATTGCCTTTTCTTCTTCTGTTGCAAAGCCGTATAAAGCAATTCCATCTTCCTTTATTTGCATATAAGTTAACACTTTTACGGTTTCACCTTCCATAGGAAGTGAAACAAGCGTGTTGTTTGTAATTAAAAGTTCATAACCGACCCCATTAACATCAAGAACGAGTGTGTTGTCGTGTTTTTCTTCGATAACTCCCACTAAAAATGCTATCATAATTTTCTCCCAAATTTATTTTGAATTAAATTTTTTATAAATCTTTGAATTAATATTGTTTAAATTTTTAGATGCAAACCATTGCAATATTCTTTTTTACGATACAAGACAAAACAATTAAATCATATTAAAATTGAGTCTTGGATTGATTTGGCTGTGGCAAAGAGCAATTGCAAGTGCGTCTGCCGCATCATCTGGTTTTGGAATCTTTTCAAGCCCCAAAACATTTTTTACCATAAATTGCATTTGTCTTTTGTCTGCTCGACCGTTGCCTGTTAGTGCTTGTTTAACTTGCATAGGAGTATATTCAAATGTTTTGCCACAATATTTTTGACACGCAAGAACAATAACTCCCCTTGCTTGTGCAACTTGCATAACAGTCTTTTGATTTTTGAAATAGAACAATTCTTCCACTGCAACTTCATCAGGCTTATACCTGTCAAAAAGCACACGCAAAGATTCTTCAATTGTTTGAAGTCTTACTGGAAAAGTTTCTTCTTTTGGCGTTTCTATTACCCCAAAATCTACAACTGCATTATTTTTGTGTGTGTCAATAATTCCAAATCCCACAATTCCATAACCTGGGTCAATTCCTAAAATTCTCATAGTGATATTTTAATAAAAAACACCCCGTTTTGTCAAACAAAACACAGGGTGATTTTATTTTAAAGTTTTAATATAGACAAACTATTCTTCATCTGGAAGATTGACATTGTGATAAACTTCTTGAACATCATCTAAATCTTCCAAAGAGTCAATCATTCTTTGGAATTTTGCTTGATTTTCAGGTGTTAAATCTACATACATATCAGGTATTTGAGCTGTTTCGGCAGAAACAACATTGTAACCCTTCTTTTCAAGAGCTTCACGCATTTTTCCGTGTTCGTTTGCTTCAGTAATTATTTCAACACTATCTTCATCTTCAACAACATCGACTGCGCCTTCTTCGATTGCATCAAGCATTAATGTTTCTGCATCAGCAACATCGACAACAATAACGCTTCCTTTCAAATTGAAAAGATAAGAAACGCAACCATTGTTGCCCATTGCGCCACCATGTTTGTCGAAAGCGTGTCTAACATCTCCAGCGGTTCTATTTTTGTTGTCTGTCAAACATTCAACAATAACAGCAGAACCACCTACACCATAGCCTTCATAAGTGATTGATTCATAGTTAACACCAGCAAGTTCGCCTGATGCTTTTTTGATTGATCTATCAATATTGTCATTTGGCATATTGTTTTGCTTTGCTTTTGCGATAATATCTCTAAGCTTGCTGTTAGTGTTAGGGTCAGCACCACCAGCTTTAACGCAAACTGCAATTTCTCTTCCAATTTTGGTAAAGATTTTTCCTCTAGCGGCATCTGTTTTACCTTTTTTTGCTTGTATATTGTGCCATTTTGAATGTCCTGACATAGCTTTTCTCCTTTAAAATTAGAAATTAATGTCTATGATAAAGTTCAAAGAACATCAAATTCATTGATTTCACATATATTTTAATACTTTTGAATTTCATTTGTCAAACATATAAAAGTTAAAACAACTATTTGTTTAGATGATTTTGTTTAAAATAGGTCTTTGTTGATTTGATACATTATAATTGAACCGCTTACACCAGCATTTAAGCTTTCAATTCCGCTTTTCATAGGAATTTTTACGGTTTTATAGCATAATCTTGCAATTTCTTCGCTAACCCCTTGTCCTTCATTTCCTATGACAACACCAATTTTCTTGTCAAATTTGAGTTCAAAGATGTTTTTTCCATTCATATCACAACAGACAAGAGATAGATTATGTTTGTTAACAAAATCAATAAATTCTTGTCTTGACATTTCATAAACCTTGCTATCGAAAACTGCCCCCACTGAACTTCTGATAAGTTTTGAGTTTTGTTTTCTCACGCAATCAAGCATAAAGACATATTCAAAACCACACGCTTTGGCTGTTCTAATCAATGTTCCAATATTTCCCGGGTCTTGCAAGGAGTCAAGAACAAGAAAGTTTGTTTTTGGTTGTTCCACAACATATTGTGAGAGGCATGCAATGCATAACACTTTCTGTGGTGTTTTTGTATCTGAAAGTTGTTCAATAATTGAACTTTCAACCTTATATACTTCCCCTTCAAATTCGAAAGGAAGAGAATCTAAACTTGTCAATATGCACTCTGGCTTTATTGTTTTGTTAGCAAGTGCATCTTTGATAATTTTAACATTATCTAAAAAAAGCAAAGACTTGTTTTCTCGTTTTTGCTTTTTTAAGTTCAATATGAAATTCTTTGTTGGCTTAAGCACCGCTTATGCCTTCTTTGCAGTTTCAACAAGTGCTGCAAACGCTGCTGGTTCTCTAACTGCCATATCTGCCAAAACTTTTCTGTTAAGACTTACATTTGCTTTTTTCAAACCATCAATGAATCTGCTGTATGAAATGTCGTTCATTCTGCAAGCAGCATTGATTCTTGTGATCCAAAGAGCTCTGAAATCTCTTTTCTTTTGTTTTCTTCCAATATAAGCATATTGTCCGCTCTTCATAACTTGTTCACGAGCTGTTCTGTAAAGTTTGCTTTTAGCACCAAAGTAGCCCTTTGCTTGTTTTAAAATTTTTCTACGCTTTTTAACTGCGTTTACGCCTCTTTTAATTCTCATGTGTCCCTCCTAATTACTTGCAAAGAAGTGTCTTGATGTTGCTTGCATTCTTTCCAGCAATATAAGACCCTTTTCTGAGTTTTCTTTTACGATTTTTTGATTTGTTTGTCAAGAAATGACCTTTGTTTGGTCTAGCAAACTTAACTTTTCCTGTAGCAGTGAGTGAAAATCTTTTCTTTGCACCGCTGTGTGTTTTCATTTTAGGCATTTTCCCTTTTCTCCTTTTTTCGATTTTATTTAGTCTTTTTTGGGGTAATTACAACAGAAACATTTCTGCCCATAATTGCAGGTTCTTTGTCAACTGTGCCATAATCAGCAAGTTGAGCAACAAAGTTTTTAACATCTTCAACTGCATTTTTAGCATAAGCCTGTTCTCTTCCTCTCATACGGAGAGAAACTTTAACTTTATCACCGTCTTGCAAGATTTTGATGGCATTTTTGAGCTTGAAACTGACATGATATTCATCAATTCTCATTGAAAGTTGAATTTCCTTAACTTCGCTGATTTTTTGGTTTTTTCGGAGTTCTTTTTCTTTTTTGATTGAATCGAACTTATATTTTCCATAGTCCATAAGTTTGCAAACTGCTGGAGTTGCATTTCCATTCATCAAAACAAGGTCAAGCCCCTTTTTGTCGGCAATGTCTTGTGCTTCAGCTTTTGACAGAGTTCCGAATTGTTCTCCGTCATCACCAATAAGTCTTACTTCTTTTGCAGTGATTTGCTCATTAATTAAAAGTTCCTTAAAAATTGTCGTAATCTCCTTTTAAACAAAAAATTGGTAGGCCGCAAAAAGCCTACCAATCACAAATCAAAAATCTACGAATAAAATATTCAAAATTTTTGACCACATCAAAACGAAATTCGATGGGTGAGAAGTTGACTTCTGCTTTCTTACTACCATAGTTTAACACACTTAAAACATATTTGTCAACTGTTTCTGGAAGAAATTTTCAATTTTTTTGATTTTCCTCCAATAATCAGTATTATTTAATTTCTAGTCTGTTATTTTTAGAATTAGGTCTTATTAGAGTTTTTGTCGTTAGTTCTAGTTTTTTTTCTTGCCTTTTTTTTGAAAAACCATCTTCAAATGGTTAACTAATGAAAAATCCAGAACCTTTGCTGTTAGCAAAACAACTTTTTCGCAATTGTCAACGGAGTAGCGTTTCATAATTGCTTTTCCAAATATTGTTAACCCAGCAATTAAAGAGCTTACAAGGCAAGTTATAATGAAATAGACATTAGGGTCTTGAAGATTTATATTGAGAACCAGACTTACGCCACCAGCACCGCTTAAAATCCCACAAATATCCCCCACAACATCTCCACAAAAAGAAGATACTTTTTCGGTGTTTTTACAGAGTTTAACGGCTGTTGAATAACTTTTTTCCTCTTTATGTTTATCTAATTTTTCTAAACTTACAGAAGTAACTCCAACAGCAATCATATCGAAAATCACACTAATGACAACGAAAAAGACGATTATAAAAATTGAAAGAAAAATTGAAAGGGTTGGAAACAAACTTTGTGAAACAAAACTAAAGAAAAAAGAAAGAAAAAAGGACAAAATTAAAACTTTTGCAGACCACTTTAAATTGCTTTTCATATAGATTATTATATTAGTCTTTGCCGAAAATTAGGACAAAAAAGGAGGATTGTTATTCCTCCTTGTTATGTTTATATTTTGAGTTTTGTCGCAATTTTCGACAGAAAAAACGATTTTAATCTTTGTTCAAACCTAACAAATTATAAATCTTTTTCAATCTCTTCAATTTCGCCTGCTATCATATCCTTAAGTTCTGACAAGAGTTCTGCAAGTGGAACAAAAAGTTTCTCTCCAGTTGCTCTGATTGTAACTTCCGCTTCATTGTTTGCAAGAGTTTTTGGACTCACAACAATTCTGAGAGGAACTCCCATAAGTTCACTGTCTGTAAGTTTGATTCCTGCAGAAAGATTTCGGTCGTCATAAAGAACTTCGATTTTTTCTTTTTGCAATGTCCTGTAAAGTTCTTCTGTGATTGCTTTTACATTGTCATCATCAATTCTGATTGGGCAAAGATGAACTTGCCAAGGAGCAATTGTCATTGGCCAAACAAGACCCTTGTCATCTGCTTTTTCTTCGATTATGCTTGCCAAACTTCTTCCAACACCAATTCCATAGCACCCCATAATTGGTTCTTTGACAGTTCCATCTGGCATTGAAATTTTAAGCCCCATACTTTCTGTGTATTTTGTGCTTAATTGGAAAATGTTTCCAATTTCAATTCCTCTATTCAAAGTCAGAGGTTGTCCGCAGTGAACACATTTTTCCCCTTCTTTTACAAGCGAGATGTCAACAAAGTCAACGCCTGCCATATCTCTTGAAGCGGAAACATTTTTGATATGGAAATCTGGTTTGTTTGCACCCGTTACGAAGTTTTCAAGACCTTTGATTGTTGTGTCATAGAAAACAAAACTTCCTTCAGGTAAATTCAAATTGATGCAGCCGATATTTCCTGCACAGAGGCCTCTTTGTTCGACATCAACTGGATAAAGGTTGCTTTGGACAAGGTGAGAAAGTTTAATTTCATTAACTTCATAATCTCCTCTAATGAAAGCAACAACAAGTTTTTCATCTAAAGTTTGATAACAAACTGCTTTTACGCTGTGTTTTGCGTCAGTTTCGAGGAATGTGCAAACTTCTTCAATTGTGTGAGCATTGCCTGTAAACACTTCCTCCATTTGCCCAGCAACTGTGTGGTCGTTTTCATCTTTAACAGATTCTGCAACTTCCATATTGCTTCTATAGTCGCAATGACTGCAAATAACGAGTTTGTCTTCACCTGCTGGAGTTACAGCCATAAACTCATCAGCAACCTTTCCTCCCATCATACCATTATCACTTTTTACGGTAATAAAGTTTTTAAAACCAATTCTCTTATAAATTCTCACATAAGCATCATAGGCTTTTTGATAATAATTTTCCAAATCTTCCTGTGTTGTATGGAAAGAGTAAGCGTCTTTCATTGTGAACTCTCTCACCCTGATAAGACCACCACGAGATCTTGGTTCGTCTCTAAATTTTGTTTGAATTTGATAAACCATAAAAGGCAATTGTTCATAACTTTTAACGGTGTTTAATGCCATATGAACAGAAGCTTCTTCGTGAGTCATACCAAGTACCATATCGTGTCCAGTTCTGTCTTTGAAACGAACCATTTCATCGTTGATTGAATGATATCTTCCAGACATTTCCCAGAGTTCTCTTGGCATAACAACTGGGAAAAGAACCTCTTGACCGCCAATTGCGTCCATTTCCTCTCTGATAATGTTTTGAATTTTTTTGCTAACTCTTTGTGCTGGAGGCATTAAAGTGAAAATGCCGGCACTAACTTGTTTAATGAAACCTGCACGCAAAAGCAAAATATGACTTTTTAAACTTGCCCCGTTTGGAGCTTCTTTAACTCTTTCTCCAACTAATTTACTTAATCTCATTGTTCTTCCTCCGTAATTTGGTCTAGTTCTTGTTTGATTTTATAAAGTTTTCCGCTTGTCTTTGTAAGTTCGTCTTGAGCAAACTTTGACAAAACATTTGCTCTTTCAAAAAGTTCAAGTGCAGTTTTAAGCGGCAACTGTTCGTTTTCAAGTCGTTCAATGATTTGTTCAAGTTCCTTTATGGCTTCTTCATAATTCATCTATTTTTCCTCCTTTGTTGGCATTGCTGACAAGTTTCCATCTGCGAAATAAACAGTTATGCTTTCGTTAAGATTTATATCTTTCATTTTGCCAACAGGTTTTTCATTCTGTTCTATTTTAGCATATCCAAGGGATAAAATGTCAAGTGGATTTAATTTGTTTAAATGTGCAAGTTTAAGTTTAAAATCATAATCGTTTTCAACGACAAATTTTTCAAGTTTGTTTGAAATTTTTGCCACTTTCTTTTCAAGTTCAATTTTCTTTTGTGAAAGAAAGTCTTCCGCCAAAGAGATAAAACTGTTCTTTGCAATGTTGAAACGCATTGAAGTGTCTGCAACAAAGTTTTCGGCCAGCATAGAAATTTTTGAAATGTCTTTTTTGAGCATTGCAAAACTTTCTTTTGCATCTTTTGTTAGCAGTTCTGCCGCTGCACTTGGTGTTGGCGCACGCAAGTCTGAAACAAAGTCGATTATTGTGAAATCTGTTTCGTGTCCAACCGCAGAAACAATTGGTTTGTTGCAGTCGAAAGTTGCCCGTGCAACAAGTTCTGTGTTGTAGGCAGACAAATCTTCCAAACTTCCGCCTCCCCTGGCAACCACAACAACATCAACATTATCATAGTTTGAGAAAAATTTAATTCCTTCTGCAATTTCTTTTTCCGCATCGTTGCCTTGAACTTTGCAATCGTAGAGAACAATGTCAACCGCACGATTTCTTCGCCAAGCAACATTTTTAATGTCTTGAATGACTGCACCATCTTTTGATGTTACAACACCGATTCGCTTTATGTTTTGAGGCATTGCTTTCTTATGTTTTTCATCAAAAAGACCCTCTTTTTGAAGTTTTTCTTTAAGTTCCAAAAACCTCTGGAACAAAAGACCAAGTCCGAAAGGCTCTACCTTGTTTACAACAAAATTAAAGCGACCGCTTTTTGCGTAGAAGTTTGGGCTTCCCGTAACATAAACCAAATCGCCTTCTTGAACATTTTTGAAGATGTCGCTATAAAAACAAACACAAGGTAAAGAACTCTCTTCGTCTTTAATTGAAAAATAGACAGCAGATTTGCTTAAAGAAATGCCAAAAACTTCTCCAACAAGTTTAATGTTATGGAGAAGTTGTTCGCTGTTAAAGATATTTTTAATTATTTCATTAAATTTTGAAACGGTCAGTGTGTATGCTTGTGTCATTAGTCTTTTATTATGGCGCAAATAAGCCCATTTATGAATTTATTAGATTTTTCTGTGCTGTAAACTTTTGCCAAGTCCAATGCTTCATTAATTGCAACTGCTTTTGGTGTTCCGCAGAACTTGATTTCTGTCAATGCAAGATAAATGAGAGCCAAATCAATTTTGAAAACTCTTGAATATTCAAAATTTTTCAAGTGTTGTTCAATTTCTATTTGCAAACTTTGTTTGTTTTGCTCAAAAGAATTCATAATGCTGTCAAAAAATGCAACATCATTTTCTTTCTTTAATGCTTCAAGGTTGTCTTTTGAAAGTTCTTTGTCGCAGTCGTGAAAAAGGCTTTCAAAAATAAGTTTAAACGCATTTTCTCTCGCTGATTTACGCATTTGCCACCTCTTTGTCGCACTCAACATTGATGACATGAATGTTGATTTTAAGTGGTTTAAGAGCAACCATTGTTGCCAAAGAATTTCTTACATTTTCTTGAACACGGTAAGCAATGTCTGGCACATTATATCCAATGTGAATGTTGATATAGACATCAATGGTCAAAACGCCGTTCTTTTCAAATTTGATTTCAACACCGTCATCATATTTTTTAAACAATTTTTTATACCAAGGTCTTGCAGAGTTTGTAACACTTTCAACACCATTGATTTCCTTTGCAGCCAAGTTGATGATTGAAACCAAAATTTTTCTGTCAAGAGTGATTTTTCCATTGTTTGCATCTTGATTTTTGTTTGCCATAAATTTCTCCTTATGTTAACATTTCATCTTATTTTAACACACAATGAAACTTTTTGCAAATTATTCTGCTGGAATTATCACAATATTTTTAAGTTCTGTGCCGAGTTGTTCTCTTACGATTGTAGAAATTTGAGCTACTTCGTTTTCTGTAAGTGAAGCACCTTTAACAACTACATTAACTTTTGTGTCAGAAAGAGAGATAACGCAATCTGAAAAGCCTTGTGCTTTAATGAGTCCCTCAACAGCAAGTTCTTTTTCCATTGTAGAGATAAGGGCAAGTTTAGCACTCTCCGCTTCCTTGATTGCAAGTTCAGAAGATGAATCGCTGTCAATGATTGCGTCATAATAGAGAATTTCTTGGTCGCGAGTGCTTTCTCTGTCGTTTCGATAAGAAGTGAAGTAACTTGTAGTTGTAACATTTGTGTTTGTTTGTTTAACCGAATTGTTTAATGCAATGTTTAAATATCCTGTTACGCCAAGAAGAACAATCATAAGTGAAAGAATGATGATTTTTGTTTTCTTTTTCATAAAAAACTCCTTTTAAGATTTTATTAATGCAAAATTGTAATATCTTTTGCTTCAATTTCCAAAGCCGTTTCAACTGCACTGAGAATGTTAAGTTTAATGCCAATGTTTTCGGCTCCCTTTGCTACGACAACCACCCCCTTTATTTCTGGAAAGACTTCTTTAATAATGACAGGTTCGTTTGAAACAAGCAGGACATCTTCCCTAGTTATTGTTGTTTCTGTTGTTCCGGAAGTTGTTGTTTTTGTTTCAGTGTCAGTGGCATAAACATAAGAGAATCCACTTTGTAAAGTTATAACCACATCAACTTGTCCCACTCCCGAGATGTTGGACAATACATTACATAATTTATTCTCCAAAGTTTCTACATATTCATCAGTAGAAAGGTTAGCATCTGTCGAAAGGTTAGTAGATTTGTCGGTGTTTGTGTTTTTAAAAAATGAAAAATAAATTACACAAACGATGATGGCGAAAAGCAAGGCAATATAGATTTGAAAATGCTTAACAGATTTAAATTTGTTCCAGACATCTTTGAGTTTATTCATTGAACTTAACCTCCACACTTTTTAATTCTTCAAATTGTTTTAAGATATTAACAATTTTTTCCTTTGTTTTTGAAATATCTATATTATCAGAAGTTTCGTAATATTCTAAATCGCATAAATCGACATATATGCCAAAGATTTCCAATTTTTCACAAAGGACATTTGCATTGATTGAAACTTTAACTTTTTCCAAATTTTCTTTTTCAAGTTCTTGTGAAATTTCTGTGTTTATTGCTTCCAATTTGTCAATATTAAGTTGATATAGATAATCTTCTTGAAGTTGCAATTCGCTATTGAAATATTGCGAGATATCAAAATTTTTTCCAAAAAGTTTAGGTAGAGGCATAATGATGACAAGAAGAATGATGAAAGAGAAAATGACTTTGATATATTTATTAATTTGACCTTCAGGAAGCACAAATTCTGCGAGCACGCTTAAAATAATTATTCCAGCAATTGAAAGAAGCCAAGAAGATACTGCTGACATAATTCCTCCTTTTATATGACAAGATTTGCACTGCACATAATAAGTCCTGTTATGATGAAATACATAAACGAAACAGCAACAATTAAAGCAACAAGCAGAGAAAGACTTTTTGACAGCTCTCCGGCAAAATTTGCGATTTTTTTATTGCCAATTGGTTCAATGACCCCTGCCATAAATTTTAAAGACAACATAAATAGCACCAAGTTTAGCACAGGAGAAACAACACTTGAAAGCAGAAGAAAAAGTCCAACGCCTCCGACAGCATTTTTTATCAGCATACTGCTTGCCATAATGATTGACATTCCATCTGAAACATAGCCTCCGACGATAGGGATGTAACTTTTTATAGCATATTTTGCTGTTTTGATGGACAAACCATCAACCGCCCCCGCCATTATTCCTTGAATACTGACAAAGCCAAGAAAAATTGTAAAGCACAAACCAATTGTCCATTTAAAACTTCCTTGCAGAAATGACACAAATTTGTCGAGTTTAACACTGTTTGAAAGATTGCCCACAATTGAAAATATCATTGAGAAAATGAACATAGGAAGTAAAATATAAGTTGTCATAGAAACGAATGCGTTGCTTAGCAGTGCAATTGCAGGTTGATAAATTCCAACAGAAACAGAGCCCCCCACAGCGGTTAATAGCGTAAGCAAAATTGGAAAAATTCCATCAAACATTCCTTTTATCCCAGTTAGCGTTGTTGTTGCCAACCTTATTATTTCAACTAAAGTTGTTCCAAGAAAGACTATGATAATTCCATAAGTTACAAAATGAACTATGTTTCCAATTGATTTTCCGTTTGTAATTGGTTTTAAGTTTGCAACCATTCCGTCTAGAATTGCAATGCAAATTATGCTAGCAATAATAGGCAAAAATTTTTTAAAGTTTTCCCAAAAAATCGAAAGCACAGCGGAGAAAAATCCTTGTGAATTTTCAGCATAATCACCTGAAATTACATACTGCAATTTTTCAGCGAAAGAAGTTCCTGCAAACAGTTTTTTTGCGTCAGTACTTAATTTTTCGACAACTCCCTCAATTGCACTGAAGTCAAGGTTTTCAAGTTGATTTTTCACTTCTTCGTTGAGTTGTTGTTCAAGTTCTTCCGCTTCAGAACTGGAAGCAAATGCAACATTAAATGAAGTGAAACCGCACCCCAAGTCAAACTTTCCAAAAAAGTTTAAGACAACAATGAATATGGCAAAAATAAAGAAGAAAAATCTTGCACCTTTTCCTTTTGGTTTTTTCTTTTTAAACAACTCCATTATCATTGTGGCAACAACTCCATAACAATGTTTAAGATGCTAGAAACAACTGGAAGTGCCATAACCAAGATAATAATTTTTCCGCCCAACAGAACCTTGTCGCCAAGGCTGGAATTACCTGTATCGTTGCAAATGCTTGCAGTAAATTCTGTTAAATATCCAATTCCAATAATTTTCAAAATAACTGAATAAAGAGAGGTTTTTACTCCAGATATCTTGAAGATGTTGTTAAAGACATCAAAAATTGTAGAGAAAGAAGTAATCACATAAAAAAGAACAATAATTCCCCCAACAATGGAAACCAAAATGGCAAAATCAGGGCGAATTGGTTTGACGATAAGACAAGTTATGCAAGTGATAAGTGCAATGCTTAAAATTTTAAAAAGATTGTCCATTTGCCCCTCCTTTTTGGTCTGTTGTTTAGAAATTAAACATAGTTTTCAGTGATGAGAAAAGGTCAGATATCAGCCCAAGCACCATAAAAAGAACAATAACAACTCCTGCCAATGTTGCCAAAGTAGATATGTCGTCTTTTCCGCTGTTTTTAAGAATTTGACCAATTACTGCGGTCAAAATTCCAATTGCGGCAATTTTGAAAATAATGTCAACATCCATAATTAAGACCTCTCATTTTTTAGAACAAAACAACAGCGAAGAACAAACCAGCAACAACTCCAAGTTTCATAGATAAAGAACCATATTTTTTGTGTTCGGTGTCGCATTTCGATTTAATTTCATTAAACCTAGAAACAAAACTTTTAATCTCTTTTGTTTGATTTTCAACATCACTTCTTCCCAAGGTTTTAAGAAAAAGTAAAACCAAATCTTTTTCGTCATTGCTTAATATGGTTGCTTTCTTAAAAATTTCGGTTGAAGATAGTTCGCATTTTTTATCCAAAAAGTCTATAAAACGGTTGTCAATTTCAAGTAGGTTTTTTCTAGTGTTATCACTGCAATTTTCGAGTAAAACCTTAAGTCGTTCTCTCGAAAAGTTTATTTCAACTGAAAGTTTATCAGCAAAAGAAATTATGCTGTCAAAGAACTTTTTTCTTCTTGAATATTTGTTAGCAAATTTCCAGCCCACAAACACACAAAAACCAAAAATCAGTAAGATAAATAAAAGTTTCATAACAATTACTCCTTATCTAACAAAAATTCTTGAAAGGTTCTCGTCATAAATTCCTTCATAAGTGCCTGGACCATTTCGTTTTGAAAGTAGCACAAACCTTTTGAAAATTTTTTCGCTTATTAACTTCTCAAATAGCGGTTTTTTAACAAAAGATTCAATGCTATCACAATGGCAAGATGCCAAGATTTTAACTCCGCAACGAGTTGCATATTCAATTGCTTCAATGTCCTCGGCTTGTCCAATTTCATCAGTAACAATAACATCAGGAGAG